>WJJO01000245.1 GCA_014729665.1 Caldifarciminota bacterium | reverse complement strand
ATTAATTACGATTCATATCCTGAACGAATTTACCACAAAGTACACTAAGAGCACTAAGTAATTTTTTCCAATCTTTTAATCTACCAATCTTCAATCCTAGAAGTACATCCCTGCCGACAACTCGAACTCGGTGGTCAAAGCACTGACGTCGTGATAAAGGTTTCCCTCATAAAGGGCCTTTACTGAAAGACCGTTGTCGAATGTACGCTGGAGCCCTGCAGACCAGGAAGGATGGAAGCCTGCCGGATCGTCCCTGGAAATCAGATAGGGGAGAGCGTCCGCTGCAACGTTAGACTGCCTTGCCGTTAAAAGTACCCCAGCAATCACGCGCCAGTCCTTGATGCGCTTTTCTGAATCGGTGCCGATCCACACCTTCCGGATGTCGATCCGATCGAGTTCAGGATAGTAGTAAGGTTCGGAGGCGGTAATGGTTCCGAAACCGAGTGTCGGTTCGAGCTTCAGCCAGATATCGAGTATCGGCGCCAGCTCGACGGACCACTCCTCGCGGGAACGCAAGTCCGCCGCGTCACGGGTGCGATTTTCGTTATCATAAGAGCCGACAAGCCTGAGTATGTAATCAGGATGCAGTCGTGAACGAATGTCGGCATCCATACCCCAAACCCGGGCAAGTTCCTGTGAACCTCCCCATACAGGCAGTCGCTGCCAAAGGTATTGAGGAGAAGTTATGATACTCAACTCGTTGAGATTTGGGAATAGCGTAATCCTTACCGATGCGGACGCGGAACCGGCATCTGAAGAGTTCCTGTAGGAAAAAGCGCTCCAGAAACGCAGGCTCTTGAGATTGATGTCCGTACCCAGATTGCCATATCTTTCGACCTGGAGGGCGGTACCCTCCTCGTATCGGGTTACCAGTTCGTAGTCGCCTTCTTCAGCAGGTACGTACTCGCCGGTTTCCGGGTCCCTGGTGTAGTCTCCGGTTCCCGGTTCCACCGGTCTGTACTCCACTATCTGAAACCTGCTAGCCGAAAGGTGCTGGTCATAGTTTCCAGTGAATCTAATGCGTGTATTCGGGTTCCAGGAGGCATTGAAGTTGGCGTATACAGCCTGCCAACCTGAATCGGTTTCCACCGGGATCAGCCTTTCAATTCCGGCAGCTGCGAAAGCTGTTATCTTCTTTGCTTGCCAGTCAATGCTGGAACCGAGCCGGTCATAGTAAAGTGTATCCTGCCAATCTGTATTCTTGATCTGGTCTATCCTGCGTGAAAGATGAGCATCTACAGAAAGTTCTTCCACAAGATAGCAGGTAAGTCCTATCAAAGGGTCGAAGTTACGAGTCCCTTCTGCGAAGCGCTCGAAGGTGAATCCGGTCCGGGGCGAGAACTTACCGATACGTGGCCGTATGTTGAGGTAAGCCCTCTGCCTGTCTGTAAGCCAGCTTCCACCCAGAGCTAACCAGCGGGTATTTACCGAAGCCCCGGCCCTTAACCTGTTTGAATCCGCCCATAGATGTCGGCCCTCAAGCCTGGTGTAGAAGGAATCCTGCGGCTCCCATGTGAGGTTAAATACCTGTTCGTTGAAGGCTTGGGGCAGGGTGTCGAGGTTCCATACGTCCCTGGTACCGGTTTCGGCTCCGTCGGCGGGAATCCAAGTGTGTTCGGCCTGGAGCCTGTGGCGGAACTCGAATCCGAGTTTATCTGAAGAGTAACTTAATCTCGTCTTATGGGAGTGTCCGAAGTCTTGATTCCGGTGGTTATACAGATTAGGGGTGGAACGCGAACCGAGACCTGCCAGGCTTATCCCGAAATCCCCGAAATCTTCCTCAAAATTTACTGCAGCCGCCTCCTGCCGATCCGGTAAAGAGACCTCTAATTCCGGACTGTAGTTACCGGAATCGGGTCCAATGTATCTGAAGAAACCGCTGTCCGGTTCCAGTGCATAATCGCCAACACCCGTATACCTGAAACTGATATCGTAGTTTCCGCTTCCGAAACCGACCCAGGAATAATGGTCGTCCTCGAGAACATAGGAACCCTTTCCTTCACCGACCATCCTCGCGCCCGGGAGGATAACCTGGGTACCCCGAGCGGTATCGAGAATCTCCTGCTGTTCGGCTGACCAGGTGTGAAAAAGATGGCTGCGTGAAGAGCCTTCCCTGTAGAATACTATCACCAAGGGGCCTGCCTGCAGACTTGCCATCTGGTTGTCGGTTCGATAGTCCGTGTTCGAGTAGGTGTAGTAGACTTCGACCTTTGAGTAGGCGTCCACGGGCGTGGTGTTATTGAATGTCAATTCACCAGAAAGGTAGTCGACTGTATAGTCTTCGGTTATACCCCTTTCCAGAAGTATCCCGTTGAGGTAGACCCTTTCGGAGCCAGGGATTACAGGTTGATCTGAGTATCGGTCTCCGATGATGTAAGGTCCCTTTTTCCCGTCTTCGATGTCGAGTTGGATGTATTCGCGGTTCGTACCGTCGATTCCAAAGGCTCCGTATGTTTCAATCTTATTCAAGGTCGCGTTGCCTGTAACTCCGGCAAGTCTTCTTTCGATCGTTCCGTAACCTGCAACAGAATGACTGAAATCAATATCACCGAGCTCGAGCGCCCAGTCTTCACCGGTAAGCCCTATGAAAATTCTATCGAAGTCCTCGATTGGCCGGGTGGTGCCTTCAGGTTTGAAGGAAGCCTCCTCGTCGGTTACGTTGGCATCCACCTCGACCCCTGCAAGATCGCCTGAGGCATTTATGGTCAGTCCCTGATCCAGGTCTGTGGAACCTCCCTCGTCTATCGCGAGGGAGAAGGTTTTGGACCCGTGGACGTCGAGACGATTACCTGAAACCGGTGGTGATAGCCGGGAAGGCTCGCTTGAATCGGGCGATGAAAACTTGGATTCATATACAGGTCTGTAATAACTTACCGGTTTGTACTCGGTCAATGTTTTATACCTGACCTTGACCTCCAGGCTGTCGGTAGGCTTCTCGTCCAGGATTAACGTATCCCAAGAAACCTTCCATTCACCGTCATAGCCTTTAATCTCCACCGAGCCTTCGACCACAGGTCCGTACAATAACAGGTAAGCAGACCTTCCAGGCTCAAACCCCAAGGTCTGATGGTGTTGAAGTAGAAGAGATGAGTATAAAAAGAAGATGAATCTTACCACCCCTGCTCTCCGGTCATATTCGGTTTATTCGTAAAGATGCAGGATCTTTGAATGTTCAAGAAGGATATAGATCGAATTGCGGGTTGCCGCTATTCCTGAGCGGGGAGCTGACTCTGCCAGTTCAAAAAGGTTTGAGGACGGAGATTCGGAGGTGTTTGAGCTTTCAGGGGGGATAAACCATGCCGGGAGGGGCGGATGCGCGGAAAAAATTACCGAATCGTCAACCGGCCACATCCAGCCCTGGATTTCGGTCAGGGTTTCTTCATCGAGGATCCTGCCAAGGGGCGTTAGTTTTTTAAGATGATAACCGGAAAGGACCTTTAATTCTCCGTATGAGTTGATCACCGCATCATCTATATCTTCTGAAATAGTGGACTTACGGTTTCTTGCCAGATCTATTAGCACCAGCCTTCTTTCAACTAAAAAGTAACAGAGATCGGAATTAACCATAAAACGGGTTACAAGCCCCTGGAATTCCGGCAGGCTTCGGTGATACCACTCATCTTTATCGAAGATTATAACTTCATCTTGCGTATCAGCGAGACATACAAGATTATCACTTTCACTAACCGTTATGGCCGAAACCGGCTGGGGGGGTATTATGGTATCGACTGCACAGGCAAGGAGCATCAGGGTAAGCACATTAAAGGATAGTCAGCTTCTTCGAGGTGTCAAGGCCTGATTGGAAATAGTTGATTAAACCTTTTCAATATAACGGTGTCTAAGGGTTGTATGGAAAAGATGGAATTGAAAACCCCTCCCGAGCGCTAATCTGATGAGTTCCCCTGGGAGATGTGGCCCATCTCTCAGGGGGATAACCATTAACCTATAGCAAGGCGGCCGTTCATGAATGGCCGTCTTGCTTTTTTATTCCCAAACGACTATTTATTCGTGAACTTGACTGAAAGGGTCTTTCGACGTATTATGTTGAAAATGTTCCTTAATCAAGGAGGAGTTATGAAAAGTTGGTTGAGTATCTTGTTGTTGATAGGTATTATGCTGCCCCTGCGCGCTGCACGGAGAAAAAAGGTATATCCTATGATGATGGGACCTAAGGTCTCGGTTGGTTTGTTTGAAGGGGACGAGTCTATTTACCCCTTGAACGTTTCCGGTGACATGCTTCTGAATCTATATAAGAACTACTACTGGCTGAGAACCGATCCCGTATCACTTTTAATTAATGATTCAGGAGACAGGTTTTCGATAAATACGGGGGCACCTTTCGATTTCGTGTTCATGGCGCATTACGACGAATGGAGGCCCTACGGCTTCGGCGGGATAGAGATCGATGTAACCTCGGAAAATGAAAACACTATCACCCTAGCCGGGGGCGATTTTGGTGGAGGCATCTCTTATGAGGTTTCCAAAGGTCTTCATCTTTTTGCCGAGGGTGGATTAGACGTTGAATATCTT
>WJJO01000244.1 GCA_014729665.1 Caldifarciminota bacterium | reverse complement strand
GTAGATTCCCTGAGCGTTAGTGGGGTAGGGTTGACCTTCAGGATCAGGCCACTGGGCTGCCAGATACGGATTGTTCTTGTTGGAGATATCTATTACCAGAAGGCCTTCGCTGGATGCGGCGACGTACGCCTCGGTACCCGAAACGTAGACCTGGTTGGCCTCGTCATTGGTCGAAACCAGGCCGACATACGAAAAGGCTGGAACAGGAAGAACTGACCAGCGAAGTACCTCGAGACCTGCATTAGCAATAGCAACGTACACGTAGTTGCCGTCGACATGGATATCCTTAGGTGTGTCGTGAAGGGTATCGATTGCGTTGAATGTAAAAGCGGCATTTGGTATATCGACCGTTATCCAGGTTATCGTATGGTAACCTGTGGCGTGGTCTGTACATCCTATAAACACGTCGTTTCCGTCTGCGAAGACTGATCTTGCTTCAGCAGTTAAACTACCTGTAAGCTGAGTCGGGGTTACGAAAAGAGTATCGTTGGGATTAAGTGGATTGGTGATGTCGTACGCCCAGTACCCCTCGTTTCCAAAGGCTGTGTGCAGGATGTTACCCGTGATGAATACATCGTAGGCCCAGGCATTGTAGTTTGCATTGGGATGAGGGATGTTGGCCGCTGTTGCAGGACCGGTGGAGTTTATTGTGAAGCCCTTCACGCTCTGTTCCCTTGCGGCAACGAAGATGTAGTTACCTGTGTTTGCGATACGGAGTCCATGACCGCCGCCCAGGGTAAGGCTTCCGAGAAGTTCGAGTCTCAGCGTAGTTACGTCGCGACGATTTGAAAGAGCCTCGTTACCTGCCGAATCGACTGCGGCAATCTTGTAGAAGTAGTCTCTGCCTGGTTCGAGATCTGTATCCGTGTACGTGGTGTCGTTGCGGTCATCGCCATAAGAGTAACCAATTTTTGCGATGACATTCATTGGTTCTGGTGAACCGTCTCCGCGGTAAACCCTGTACTCGTTCCACCAGTCAACAGGTGCTGCTCTCCATATCAACTCGACTTCACTTGATCCAATTCGACCTTGATCGAGCAAGTCTACGGGTTCGGCGCTTACCGTTGTTCCGTTCACTATTACGGTTAAGGTATCGTAGGCAATACCGCCATAGCCGTCGGTAACGGTGAGAGCGAATTCATATGTAGTTGGCATCTGAGGTGGAGGTGTGGTGATAGACCAGTTAAAAGATTGAGTTTTGTACTTTGCAGAACCTTCATTCAACGATAGCCATTCGTATTCTAAGGTCTGGTTTGCATCGGGATCGTTGACGGTACAGGATATTGTAACCGTATCCCCGACCTGGACGGTGTCCTGAGCGACACCGTTTTCCGCTTTAACATTGTTCAGCAGAAGTTCCATTATCTCCGGGGCATGGTTCCCGCAACCTGTTAAAGCTGCTAGTATAAATACAACTAGAGCTGCCGAAACGGCGAAACGTTTCGCCATGCGACCTCCTTTAAGGTTTCCTTGACTACTTATGTTTCCACTATTTTTCATATATAAAATTGTAACATATTTTTCCGAGCTTGTCAAGCCCACGCAAGATAATAATTTACCGGATTGTAACACCCCGAGACCTTGACGAAGGCCGGTTTCTTTTTATAATGTGAAAACTATATGGTTAAGAAAGGACCCGTTTCAAAACTTGCAGAAGAACTGAAGGAAAAAGAGGCCGAAGTCCAGGAATTAAAAGGGCTTATGCTTCGCAAGGCAGCCGAGTTCGACAATGCACGGAAGCGCTGGGAGAAGGAGAGGGAGTCTGTAAAAAGGTACGTAACTGCGGTCGTTGTCGAGGATTTATTAGAGGTCTGGGATAACTTCGAACGTGCACTTGAGGTTGAATATGACGGTACCGTCGAATCGTTTAAGAAGGGTATTGAGATAATCTTTTCTCAATTCCGTCAGGCGCTTGCAAGACACGAGGTTGAAAGGTACAGCTGTCTGGGTGAAGATTTTGATCCGGCAAGGGCCGAGGCCCTGGGATATAGTGAGACCTCGGATGAATCGCCGGGCAAGGTTGTTAAAGAGTTAAAGAAAGGCTTTATGCTTGGGCAGACGGTTCTGCGTCCCGCCCAGGTGATAGTTTCAAAGGAAAGTAAAAGAGATGAATCTCAGGAGGTTAATCCTGAGCAACAAGGAGGTTAGTTAGTTTATGTCGAAAGTTATCGGAATCGATTTAGGGACCACGAACTCCTGCGTGGCGGTGGTCGAAGGGGGACAGCCGGTGGTTATACCGAATCCCGAGGGCGGCAGAACAACGCCTTCCGTTATATCATTCGGAAAGGAAAGACTGGTGGGAACGCTGGCAAAGCGCCAGGCCGTGCTTCATCCCGATGAAACGGTTTATTCGATAAAACGTTTCATGGGCAGACGTTTCTCCGAGGCTGCAGACGAGCGTAAGAAGGTTTCCTATAACGTGGTGGCAGCGGATAACGGAGACGCCTGGGTTGAGGTTGCAGGCAGGAAGATGGCTCCGCCCGAGTTGTCGGCCATGATCTTACAGTACCTAAAGAAGTCGGCCGAGGATTATTTGGGTGAAAAGGTAACGCAGGCTGTGATAAGCGTACCGGCGTATTTTAACGATTCCCAGCGCCAGGCAACCAAGGACGCGGGCAAGATAGCCGGTCTGGAGGTACAACGGATAATTAACGAACCCACGGCCGCAGCCCTGGCCTATGGCCTTGATAAGGGCAAGTCGGCCAAGGTTGCCGTATACGACCTGGGCGGCGGGACCTTCGATATCTCGATTATCGAGATAGATGCCGAGGCCAAGACTATTGAGGTTCTTGCCACCAATGGGAATACCCAACTAGGCGGGGATGACTTCGATCAGCGGATAATGGATTATATAATCAAGGAATTCCAGACCGAAAACGGTGTAGACCTCTCGGCCGACCGATCCTCACTCGCAAGGGTAAAGGAGGCTGCGGAGAAGGCCAAAAAGGAGCTTTCGACCAAGTTCGAGACTACCTTGAGCCAGCCGTTTATCGCCTCAGATGCTGACAAAGGGCCTTTGCACCTGGAGATGAACATGACCCGGACAAAACTGGAATCCCTGGTCGGGGACTTAGTTGAACAGAGCTTCGGACCGGTCAAGCAGGCATTGGAAGACGCAAAGCTTACACCTGCCGACATCAGCGAGGTGATCCTGGTTGGCGGACAGACCCGTATGCCCATGGTTCAGCAGAACGTTAAAGATTTCTTCGGCAAGGAACCTCACAAGGGCATCAATCCCGACGAGGTTGTTGCTATCGGTGCGGCACAGGCCGCATTCCAGGCCTCGGGCCAGGCCGATCAGGAGTCTTCACTCCTTCTCCTCGATGTTGCTCCCCTGTCCCTGGGCATCGAAACCCTTGGGGAGGTAATGACCACCCTCATACCACGTAACACAACCATACCCACCAAGAAAACCCAGACCTTTACAACCGCTGCTGACAATCAATCCGCGGTTACCGTCCACGTTCTCCAGGGGGAAAGGCCCATGGCTCGCGACAACCGAACCCTCGGCAAGTTCAATCTGGAAGGTATCCCGCCTGCTCCAAGAGGCGTGCCCCAGATAGAGGTAACCTTCGACATCGATGAGAACGGAATACTTCACGTGTCGGCAAAGGACAAGGGGACCGGCAAAGAGCAGAAGATTACCATTACAGCCTCTTCGGGGCTGTCCGAGGAGGAGGTGGAAAAGATGGTCAAGGATGCCGAGACTCACGCGTCGGAGGACCGCAAACATAAGGAACTTATCGATGCTCGCAATCAGGCCGACAGTATGATTCACTCGGTCGAGAAGGCCATGCGTGATGCAGGGGATAAGCTGTCCGATGCCGATCGCAAGGAGATAGACTCAAAGATCGCGGCGTTAAAGGAAGCGTCCAAGGGCGAAGATATATCGGCTATCAAAAAGGCCACAGAGGAGTTACAACAGGCCTCCTACAAGATATCCGAGATCCTGTACAAGCAGCAGCAGGGGGAAGGTCCCCAGGCCGGTCCCCAGGCAGGACCTCAGCCCGGCCCCGGACCTCAGCAGGGGCCCAAACCCGGACCCCAGGCTGATACCGGAAAAGACGAAGAGGATGTTCAGGCCGACTACGAGGTCATCGACGACGAAGAAGAAAACAAAGACAACAAGTAGTTTAGTCTTAACCGGTCTATTCAGGGATACTTCAATTAATTGTCGATGCTGATATCTGACGTTTACTTGCCAAAGCGGAGGGGATGACTATAATCTTTTTAGTGTTATGTAGAATGAATCTTACAGGTCCCCGGAGAGTTGATGGCTGATATGCGGGATTTATACGAGGTTGAATGCAACGCAGGCGGGCTTCGCCCTTTTTCAAATACCGATGTCAGGTATTATTATATCTATTTTTTCAACTTAGGGACATGACAGAAAAGAGAGATTTCTATGAGGTTCTAGGCATCGAGAAGGGCGCCTCGGAAGATGAGATAAAGAAGGCGTACCGAAAGCTCGCACGCAAGTACCATCCCGACGCCAATCCTGACGATAGGGAAGGGGCGCGTGAGCGTTTCAAGGAGGTTTCGGAGGCCTACGACGTTCTCTCGGATCCCGAGAAACGCAAGTTATACGATCAGTTCGGTCACGCGGGCGTAGATCAGCAGTACGGGCCCGGCGGGTTCAACATGAACGACTTCTTCCGCCAGCACCGCGGCGAGTTTGAAGGCGATTCCATCTTCGGCGATATTTTTTCGAACCTTTTCGAGGGCTTATTCGGTTTCGGTCAAGGTGGCGGTTTCTCAAGACTTGATCCTCGAAGGAGACTTGGTGGTAATATTCGTATCAACATTCCCC
>WJJO01000243.1 GCA_014729665.1 Caldifarciminota bacterium | reverse complement strand
CCCCTGACAACTTCATTCTCCTTTGCTTTGGCTATTACTTCATCCTTCGGGATATCCTTGGGAACCTCGAGTTTTCCCCTTAACTTGCCGTTCACCTGGACGATCACCGTCACCGTATCCTCGACTACAGCATCGGCGTCGTAATCCGGCCAGGTTGAGCGGAACACGCTTTCGGAGTGCCCGAACGCTTCCCACAGCTCCTCGGCAATGAACGGTGCAAACGGGGCAAGAAGCTGGGTCAGACGCTCCATCGCATCCCGGGTAACTGCTGAGTCCTTGACTCCGGAGTTAGCATAAAGGTTCATGAACTCCATCATCCGGGCAACCGCGGTGTTATAGCTCATCTGCTCACAATCTTCTGTAACCTGCTTGATGGTTTTGTGAATGGCCTTATAGATAGCGAGTTCTTTATCCTCAAGTCCAGCGCTATCGTACTCACCCGCCTCAATCACAGCAGCTTTCATGCCTTCTTCGTAAACTCGCTCCAGGAATCTCGTAGAACCCTTCACATTAGTTTCAGACCACAGCACCTCCCTGTCCGGTGGTGCGAAGAAGAACATGGCTACACGTGCGGCGTCTATCCCAATACGCTCCATCAACTCCCTGGGCGATACCGAGTTTCCCTTGGACTTGCTCATCACGTCTCCGGATTCATCAAGGACCATGCCGTGGTTGAACAATTTAACCACTGGTTCTTCCACCGGGCATATCCCCAGGTCGTGCAGAAACATGGTGATGAACCGGAAGTACAGAAGGTGCCCTGTAGCATGCTCGTCTCCGCCTATGTACATATCGATAGGCAGCCACTTCTCCGCCTCGGCCTTTGAGAATATCTCGGCATCGTTCTTGTTATCAACATAGCGCAGGTGGTACCAGGCCGAGTCAACGAAGGTGTCCATAGTGTCAACATCGCGTATAGCATTTGAACCGCATTTGGGACATTTAACGTGTGTAAAATCGGGAACCGATTCCAGGGGTGAGCGGCCTTTTGGTACGAAATCAACCTTATCCTCGGCAGGCAACATAACAGGCAAATTCTCCTCAGGAACGGGCACCATCCCGCACTTATCACAGTGAACGACAGGTATAGGCGTACCCCAATAGCGCTGACGTGATATCAGCCAGTCCCTTAGTCTGTACGATACAGCAGGTCGTCCAATGTCCTTTTCACGAGCGAACTCGGCAACCTTCTTTATCCCATCGGTCGATTCGGTACCGTCGAATTTCCCTGAATTAACCATAATCCCTGGATCAACGTAAGCGGCGTCTATCTTCTGGGCGTCAAGCTCCATGCCGGGTGGATTAATTACCACCTTTATCGCTATTTCATAGCGCTTGGCGAACTCGAAATCCCGCTGGTCATGGGCGGGTACGGCCATTACCATCCCGGTTCCGTAGGATGCCAGAACGTAGTCTGCCACCCAGAGCTGAACGTCATCGTCCGAGAACGGGTTTCGTACCCGAAGGCCTGTATCCACACCGTCCTTTTCGCGTTCCTCGGACAGGCGCTCGATATCGGATTTGGCCATCGCCTTTTCTCTGTATGCCCTGACCTGGTTTTTGTTGGGCATCATGTCCAATAGTTCAGCGACCAGTTTGTGCTCAGGGGCAATGGCCATAAAGGTTACACCGTAAACGGTATCCGGTCTGGTGGTAAATACAGGAAGCTTTACCTCCGGGTCGTCGGCTAACTCGAAGATAAGCTCAGCGCCTTCGCTTCTGCCTATCCAGTTTCGTTGCATTATCTTTATGGGTTCAGGCCACTGGTCAAGTTCATCAAGGTTCTCCAAAAGTCTCTGGGCGTATTCGGTTATCTTGAAGTACCACTGTTCGAGTTCCTTCTTTTCCACCTTGGAATCACAGCGCCAGCATTTCCCCGAGATAACCTGTTCGTTGGCCAGCACCGTCTTGCATGAAGGGCACCAGTTAACGTACGATATATCGCGGTATGCTAATTCCTTCTCGAAGAGCTTTACAAACAGCCACTGTGTCCATTTGTAGAAATCAGGATTGTGAGTGCGAACCTCCCTTGACCAGTCGTAGCTGAGACCCAGATCCCTGAGTGTTTGGGTTCCTGTGGTCAGATTCTTATCAGTCCAATCGCTGGGGGATTCACCTCTCTTAATTGCCGCTTCTTCGGCGGGGAGCCCGAATGCGTCATATCCAAAAGGATGAAGCAGTTGGTAT
>WJJO01000242.1 GCA_014729665.1 Caldifarciminota bacterium | reverse complement strand
AAAGGATGTTGTATGGCTATAATCATCTTCGTCGGCATGGAGGAATCAAACACTTGACACCTTACCAGAAGTTGTCTATACTAAGACAACCTAAACTAGACGAAGGCCAACATGAGACGCAGTTGGTTGCATAGTACACCTTAAGTGGAGGAAGAATGGAACAAGAGAAATCGCTAGATGATAGGAAAAGGGCGCGGTTTGACGCTTTCGTAGATATTTACTATCTTTTAGGCCTAGCCTGCATTTACGTTACATCCCTCGCTTTTCCAATAATCGGGATAGTTATGGCTATAATACTAAAAACAGGTGCTCTTTCCGAGCGGACAAAGAAGGTCGGTAGTATCTGTCTAATACTTGGATTGATCGGGATCGGTATCTGGCTTCTTGTGGGTATCGGCGTTTTCATTGTCGCGACCATGTTCCTTTCTACATATGGGTGGTACTGGTAGGTTTTTTATGGATAATAAAACAGGGGGAATCATGCGGAGTTTTTTCCTTTTACTCATTACGGTTGCCGGATGGGCCTCCCCGACTTGGATATATTTATCAGACAAAGGCGAGGATCGTTCATTAGAACATACAAGGATTAGCACTCAGTCCCTGGCCAGACGCGGAAACGTGTTAGAGCCTGAAGATATCCCCCTGCATCCGCGGTACCTGCGGATGCTTGAGATATCGGGTTTACGTATCAGGGCGCGATCCAGATGGCTCAACGCAGTCAGCGTTGAGGGTAACAGCAACATCAGCGATAATCTTGAATCTATGGATTTCGTAACGGGGACCGAACCGGTAGCCGCACATCGGGTCACGGTTCCCGACGCTTCGATTCATAAGATTCAAGCGAAGCCGGCCATTGATTCTGCACATTTCGGCGATACCTATCCTGCCTTGCAGTTGCTGAATATTCCGGCTGTACATAACATAGGGATATTCGGACAGGGCGCTAAGGTCGGTATTCTCGATACAGGACTGAAGCCGGACCACCCCGTTTTCAACAACCTCAAGCTTGGAGGAGAGCACGATTTTATTACAGGCGATGAGATTATACTCTGGGATAAGGATTCCGAATCGACTCGTCCACTGCTTTCGAATTACGAGATAGTTCTCCAGCCCGAACTTTTTGATAACTGGTTGTTCTTCATCGCCGATTCAACAGGGGATTATGCCGTGACCTACAGGGCTTTGTACGCGGCCCGTCTCAATGAATCTAGGATTGCAGATACCGTTTTTGCCATCTCCAGGATACTGGACAGCGAAGGGGTGGTTCGCTCTTATGCTGTAAGCGAGGAAGACGATTTTGCGATAGTGGTGTCCGAAAACGGAGGTGTAAGTGCTCAAGATACCAGGGTGTTGAAATGGGGGGTATTGACTGCGAATGATTTTCAGAACCGCGGGAATCTCGATGCGGATTCACGCAACCCCTTTTTCGTTCAAACGCTTGACGAGAGATGGCTTTTTTACGTGAAGTCAGATTCTGTCATCAGTTTCGACAGGGCTCAGATCGAAGGTTCAGAGATAACATGGCAGGGTGCTGAACAGGTTTTCGATCCGGGCGGCATTCTCGACAGGCCCAAGGCGTACGTCTCAGGCGATACCGCAGTGGTATTTGCACTGGATTTGAAGCATGGCAAGTTTTCTTTCGCCCGAACAACGGATAACGGCGAATCCTTCGCACCCGGTGAGTTTCCCGTATCCGGCGAGGTTGTAGCCTTCGATATCGACGGTAACAGGCTGGTGACCGCTGAAAACCATGACGGCGGCTTCAGACTGCATTTCTACCAAACACCGGACGCAGGTCAGACCTGGTCCGATTACGCGCATCCCGAGGTGTTCGACGTAATAGACCGCGTTGATCTGGCTTCAGTAAACGGCCTATTGAAAGTGGTTCTGGAATCGGCAGGTCAGGTCTTCCTTGTTAACCAGCTATCGTCGTCTTTAGGAGATTTCTCCGAGTCCCATGCAATATCACCGGAATACTTCTGCTACCGTCCTCATGCCTGCTCCTCAGGTTCCTCGCTCGAGGTTGTATGGGTGTACCGCGGGGACGACGATACAGACTACGATCCTACCGAGGACGGCATAGACGCAAATGAATTTACGCATCCTGCGCACGGTTCGCGGGTAGCCGGACTGATAGCCGGGTATCAGGGAATGCTTTATGTGGGGGCCGCACCGGCTGCGGAAATATACGTGGCAAAGACCGAAAAGCATGTCAACCTTTACGGTTTAGGTTACGAACTGAGGGCTGAGGAGGATATGTGGATAGAGGGTTTGGAATGGCTTGAACGCAGCGGTGTCGATATCGTCAACTCCTCCCTGGGGTACGGGGAATGGTATACCTACGAAGAGCGTGACGGCAAGGCCTCACCCGCTTCGCGCGCGGCAACTATGGCCGCGGAGCGCGGGGTTCTGGTTGTCAATTCTGCAGGAAACGTAAAAACCGGCGCTCCTTATATCCTGCCTCCGGCTGACGCGGAGGGTATAATAACCGCAGGCGGCGTGGATACGCTTGGGAACTGGTGGGAGCAGTCGGCGACAAGCAGCGGTTCTGCGGTAGGGCCGACCGCGGACGGGAGAACAAAACCCGACCTTGCTGCACCGGCTCTGGGGGTGTACGTAATCGACGTGGACGATACCCTCAGCCAGTATTTCTTCGGAAGCGGTACATCCTACGCGGCACCTATTCTTTCCGGTTCCGCAGCCCTGATGCTCGAGGTTCATCCCGAGTACAGAGGGAATCCGGATACCATAATCACCCTGCTCAAGCAGTCGGCCACACTTGCCTCCTCACCTAACGATACCCTGGGATGGGGGATACCGGACGTGTTCGAGGCTTTGAAACCCCTGCCCGATACCTTTGATACCTTTTCGCAAAACGAACTTATTGCCTCATTCCCGAATCCCTTCTATCCGAGGACCCAGGACGTAGTTTACTTTCCTTTCCGTCTTAACAAGGCTTCCCTTAGGGTCAGGATTCATATATATACCTTGTCGGGCGAGAAGGTTCTCGAACGGGAACTAATTCCGCCCGAATCCGGAAACTCGAACCAGGCTATCGGTATAGGTCGTTACGACGATCCGTTAGAGCTTTCAGCAATGGGCGCTTACTGGGACGGTCTAACCCAAAACGGTCAGCAGGCAGCATCGGGATTGTACTTGGTTCTTCTAACCACTCAATACGGTTCGCACGCGTCCAAGTTTATGCTGATACGGTAATGACTCTGATCGTTCACCGCGAACGGCTCATGGTTGACAGCTACCGGCTTATAGCAGAAGTGAACTAACCACAAATTCCACAAAACACACGAGCGACGGGCGATGGTCGGAGGGAGTGAAAACGACGTAGTTGTTTCCACCGAGCGACGGGCGAAGGTTGGAGGGAGTGAAAACGACGTTATTGTTTCCACAGAACGCAGCAACTAGGCACGATCGAAGACGACGGGGTTGCCTCGAAAGGAAACAGAGGGAAGAGTTTT
>WJJO01000022.1 GCA_014729665.1 Caldifarciminota bacterium | reverse complement strand
TTATGAGGAAACCAAATTATGCTTATTAGTTCTATACTAAACTATACAAGACTCTAGAGATTAAGAACGCGATAAAACACGGGAGCTTCAGGGAAGACCTGTACTACCGCCTTAATGTGATCGACATACAAGTACCTCCCCTGCGCGTCCACAAGGATGACATCCCTGAGCTGGTTGAATACTTCCTCGAAACCGCGTGCCTGAGTATGGGGGTGCCTTCAAAGACATTGGAAAAACCTGCCATGGATAAGCTGATGAAGTTTAACTGGCCGGGCAACGTACGCCAGCTGAGAAATACAATTGAAAAGATAGTTGCCCTGAATCCTGCGTTAGTTATTGAATCGAAAGTTATTCCCGAATCGATAAACGGGGACGGTTCTATATGGGAGGAAGATAAAGCCCTTCCTCTATCCCAGGCAAGGAAGAGGTTCGAACGGGATTATATAGTAAGGATACTCGAAGCGGAGGATTGGAACGTAGCCGCGGCCGCCAAGCGTCTTGGCCTGGACCGAACGCATCTGCACAGAAAGATTAAGGCGTTGAAGGTTAGACGCAAGTAACGGTCCTGATAACCGGAGGGGAATCAATGCGGACTCGTGGGAAAATTACGTAGGTAAACCTACCTCTGAGAGGTAAGCATCCTAAACGCATTCTGCTCCCTTCCTTGACAATTGAGCTTCACTTATCTATACTAGCCTGCGGTTAGTATTACAGGATTCGTACTGCCAACCCAAGGTCGTTACCGAACGTCGGATTTACGGTATGGGTAAACAAAATCAGACGAGGAGAAGATGACTTTCTTCCTTTTCCTGTTAATTTCGGGGTCGGGACTCCAGGCTCGAGACGTCGATGCCGATGGTTTTCCTGATGCCGCAGAACTTACATCGGATGCCGATCAGCGCAACTTCAGGCGCTGGTTCACGACTATAGCTTTGTCCCGTTACCTCAATCAGCGGGATGAGATTACAGACTGTGCCGGGTTGATTCGCTACGCTTACAGGGAAGCGTTAAAAAAACACGATGAGGAATGGAGGCTTAGGTTCGGAGAACTCCTTGATGCCAGTATCCCTGAGATTGAGGCCTTCCATTATCCTGATGTTCCCTTAATAGGTACCGATATCTTCCGGATTGCAGACGGTCCATACAGTGTCGATGATTGCAGCAAGGGGAGGTTTTCAAACTTCGCAGACGTTCCGCATCTGCGGCGTTTTCATATGGAAGAGATCGGTCGAGAAAGATCGGATGGTGTGAAATCGGGAGACCTCTTGTTTTTTGCGCCCGAGGGCAGGGAGACCCATGTGATGGTTTTTATAATACTCCAGGGGGAGCCTTACTTGCTCTATCATACCGGCCCCAGGGATAACAGCGAAGTGAAGGACGAAGGTGAGATGAGATTGGTTAAGTTCGAGACACTTATGTCTCTACCCGATGAAACCTGGCGTCCAGAAGCCGGGAATCCGGCCTTCGTGGGTTTTTACAGGTTCAAGATACTGGATTGATTCTCTTCCGGGGCGTTATCCGGGAGACATCAGCGGGTCGTGAGTTTTTCACGCGACCCGGGAATATAATGCGAGTTTGACTGAATGTCACCAATACCCAAAGGAGGGTATGATGAAGCTGATTTTATTCGCAAGTATAATCTCGGGAGGGCTCTTTGCCCATCCTTCGATTTCACTTTCAACACCTTCGATTTATGAGCCCGGGGAGCAGACGAAAGTCCGGGTAGACGTCTCCTACATAGACGAAGTTTACCTCAGACTCTACAGGATTGAAGATCCGATAGATTTCTTCTCGAGACAGTCGAGTATTCATTCACCCCGCCCCCAGGCAAAGGCCAAGCCTGCAAATTTCTTTCACATGCTCGGGGGTATATACGATCGTTCCAGACGCAACACCAGGTATCTTTCACGTGAGATGATGAGTGAGGACAGTCGAATCGCAATGCGTGACTTCTTCTCCCTGCCCGGTCTTGAGAAGGATACCGATACACGCACACCCGAGCATCTGGGACCATCAAGCATACCAAGGCTTAAGGACTATCCATTAATCAGGGAATGGAGTTTGAAGTTCGAGAAGAAGAAGGAAGATGATTATTACAGCTACAGCTCTCGTCACCATTACAAAACCATCGACGTCGAACTGACCGAACCTGGTGTATACCTGGTCGAGGCTTACTACGGCACAAGGGTCGCCTACACACCGGTCATAGTTACGAACATGGGGATAATAACGAAGCAGGATCCCGAGAAGGTTTACGTTTTTGCAGCCGACCTGGATGACGGGGAGCCGCGCAGGCTGGCTAGGGTGATGGTTCTTTCGGATACGAACAAGGTTGCGGGGGGCTGGACTAACCTGAGGGGTTTTTACGCGACATCGTTCGACACTACCCGTCTGCGCGTTCTTGTCCAGGACGGGGATGACTTTGCCATAATGGACAGGTACTACTATTACTACGAGGACGAGGATGCGGCTTCAGGCGGTGCAGCCAAGGTCTACCTCCATACGGAACGAGCACTTTACAGGCCCGATCAGACAGTATACTTCAAGGGAATTGCAAGGCGCTTGAAGAAAGGTCTTTACAGGAATCCCAGGCCCGAGGATGTGGAGGTAGTTGTTACCGATCCGGAGGGCAACGAGGTTTACCGTTCCGTCCTTACAGCAGACGACTGGGGTGCATTTTCCGATTCACTCATCGTTCCTGGTTCTGCGAGGCTGGGAAGGTATACCCTCAGCGCAACCCTTGACGGGACATACCACTCGGTTCAATTCAGGGTTGAGGAGTACCGGAAACCCGAGTTCAAGGTAGAGGTGGAGGTCGATAAATCCGCCTACGTGCAGGGGGATGAGGTCGAGATAACGGTCTCCGCAGACTACTTCTTCGGAGCACCTGTCTCGGAAGGCGAGGTAACACTCAAGGTCTACAGGCAGGAGTACCGCTACTACTGGTACTATTACTCGGAGTACGTCGACGAACTGGCAGGCAAGACAGACGATGAGGGGAAGGTCAAGTTCAGCTACCGCACCCCCGAGAACGGGGAGAGCTACAGGTACGTATTCGAGGCCGATGTTCGCGACGAGTCGCGCAGGATGGAGTCGGGCGAGGCAGGGGCGTTCGTTGCCGAGGCAGGCGTTCTTGTAAGGGTTAAACCGGCACGTTATGTGGTCGGGCCCGGGGAGGAGCTCGAGATTAAGCTCGAGACCACCGACATATTCCGCGATCCTGCAAGCTCGAGGGTAGAGGTCGAGGTGCACCGCCGCTACTGGATTCACAACGACCGCAAGGACGAAGTTGTAGCGACCCGTACCTTGAGTACCGACAGGACCGGTTCTGCAATCTATGCATACGAACCGAAGGATGAAGGCTCCTACTACGTCGTAGCCAGGGCCTCAGACGAGAGGGGAAACCAGAGCCGGGACGAGCGCTACTTCTGGGTCTCCGGACGCGGGGGGTACTACTCGTGGGATTCAGGAGACCTCCAGATAGTGTTCGACAAGGATTCCTACGAACCGGGCGAGTACGCGGAGGCCCTGGTAATCTCGCCCTACGAGGGCATTCACCTTGTTGCTTGCGTAGAGGCGGACAGGCTGTACAAGGTCAAGAGCATCAACCTGAAGGGAAATACCGCACTCATACGATTCAAGGTAAAAGACCAGTACATTCCTAACGCCTACCTTTCGGTGTGCGGGTTTTATGACGGGGATTTCTTCCGGGAGACCGCGGAGATGAAGGTGTCTCGGTCTGACGAACTCCTGACCGTCGAGGTGAAGCCCGATAAGGAGCGCTACGAACCGGGGGAGGAAGGAAGGTTCGAGATAGAAGTCACTGACGTCAAGGGCAGACCTGTGAAGGCGGATGTATCGGTCGCGGTGGTCGACGAGGCCCTGCACGCACTTGCCCCGGATATAGCCCCGTCGGTGGAGAACTTCTTCTGGGGTGAACGCTCCAACCAGGTTTCGACCTCCTCCTCGATCTACTTCTCCTTCTGGGGATACGAGCGAGACTACTACCGGCTATCGGAGGCAGCAAAGGACAGCGTGGTCCTTGCCGCCTACAAGGGCAGGGAGGAGCCTAAAATCAGGGAAAAATTCAAGGATATGGCCTACTGGAACGCATTCGTGCGTACGAACTCCGACGGCTACGCAGAGGTCTCCTTTACCTATCCGGATAACCTGACAACCTGGCGCGCAACCTGCAGGGCGTTGAGCATGGATACAAAGGCCGGCGAGGGCCGCTCAAAATCCCTTGTCACCAAGGACCTGTTGGTCAGGATAGCCCCGCCCCGATTCGTTACAGAGCGCGACAGCCTGGTAATACCTACCATCGTCCACAACTATACACGAAGCCCGCAGAAGGTAGATTTGAGCTTCGAGGTTACGGGGATCGAGATCCTCGATAACAGGGATCATACCGCAACCATCCGTCCGGGCGGTACGTTCAGGATAGACTGGCCTGTGGTTTGCACCGGACCCGGAGACGTAACCTTGACTGCAAAGGCTGTTGGTGACGAGTACTCCGATGCGATGAAGCTTACGATCCCTGCCAATCCTTACGGGATACGCAGGAACCTTGTCGTCGCATCCTTCATGCCAAGGGACGACGAACAAGTTAAGAAAAAGTTCGAGCTTCCGCCTGAGGCGCAGATGAGAACAATCTCGGCAGAACTCACCGTTACCCCGACACTGGGCTCGGCCCTTTTTGCTGGGCTCTCATACCTTGCAGGATACCCGTACGGGTGCACTGAGCAGACTATGTCCAGTTTCTTCCCCGACCTCATAGTTGCCGAGATCATACAAGATCCTGCCAAGGGCGACTCCGCCCTGGCTGCCGAGCTGCCCAAGATGATTACCAAAGGGTTAGCCAAGCTTTACGGCTACCAGCACGCGGACGGAGGCTGGGGCTGGTGGACGCACGACGAGAGCATGAACTTCATGACAGCATACGTCGTTCACGGCCTCACCTACGCCACAGAACTCGGCTACGAGGTGAATCAGACCGCAATCAAGCGCGGCGCACGCGCTCTGGAAAGCTATCTTAGAGAGCGTGAACTTAACGTAACCGAACGCAGCTACATGACCTACGTCCTTTCGATGGTTACCGCCGATACCGCAAAGGACCGCAAGAAGCTTATTACAGACCAGCTTGCAAGATGCGAGGAAGAAGGCGGTGACGCATATACGACCGCACTCGTCGCCCTGACATACCACAGTATAGGCGCCGATGCAAAGGCCCGTGCGGCCATCGCAAGGCTCAAGACACAGGCCATGAAGGACGGCGGCATGGTCTCCTGGACAGGGCGTACAAGGGCTGTCGAGTACTGGTGGGACGACGCGGTCGAGGTCACGGCCACGGCACTGCGGGCGTTCCTGGCAATCGCACCCGACGATGACATGGTTCCAAAGATTGTCTACTGGCTCCTGCGCGAGCGCAGGGGAAACCACTGGAAGTCTACCAAGGATTCGGCCCTGGCGCTTATGGCCCTTGCCGAGTTCCTTAAGGGCACCAGCGATGCGGCACCCGATATGGAACTTACCCTCCTGCTCAACGGTTCCTCCATCGCCTCCTACTCCATCGATTCGGACAACCTGTCATCTTTCAGCCGGCCTTTAGCGGTCGACGTCAGGGGGATAAAGGTCGGAGAGAACGAACTCACCTTATCCAAGAAGGGCAAGGGTAACCTGTTCGCGAGCATGGTCGTTACCTTCTTCTCGAAGGAGGAAGATATCCCTGCAGGCGGCAACGAACTGAGGGTTTCAAGGCAGTACTACAGGCTGATCCCGCGGGTCTCCCGATACGGCGAACTGGAGTACGAGAAGGTGGAACTCTCCGGTCCTGTTCAGGTAGGAGACCCGATATTCGTCAAGCTGACGGTCGACGCCGACGATGATTACGAGTACGTAATGCTCACAGATCCCCTGCCCGCCGGCTTCGAGGTGGCCAAGCACCGCGACCGCTACCGCATCCGGGACGAGCGCTACTGGTGGGGCTACTACGACTACGAGGACTGGGGCTACATGTACTCGGGCCGGGAGATACACGACGATCACGTAGCGTTCTTTATGAGCTACTTATGGAACAGGCGTGAGATGAGTTACGTTATAATGCCTGAGGTCCCTGGAAGGTTCCAGATAATGCCCGCCGAGGTGTCGCTCATGTACTATCCTGACAAGCGCGGGCACTCGGCAAACCAGGAGATAACCGTCGTAGAGATGGAGCAGCGCTAGGTGAAGCAGGTTACCTCCTTAGTACTGGCCGGGGTGATCGCGGCTGCGTCCCTTGTCTCTGCCCGTACGTTTGAGGAAAGATGTGCCGATATCATCGGCGAGGATGGTGCCGTAGCTGTGATGGAACTTGCCTCGGGCAGATTAATCGCGGCAACCAACCCACAAATCTTATTTACACAACGGTTTCCTCCGGGTTCTTTAGCCAAGATTATGACCGCTACTGCGGCAATCGATGAGGGTATAGGGCTTCCGGCCGATTTTTTCTGCAGCGGCCGTCAAGTTATAAACTCAGACACTCTCTTGTGCTCGGTAAGGGACGGGCACGGTAAGGTCGACTTCGATGCCGCTCTTATGGAATCGTGCAACCTTTACTTCCAGAACCTGGCTCGCAATCTTTCCTGTGAGCAGTTAGCCTCCGTCTACCACGAACTCAACCTTTGTGAGCGTGTAGGCGTAGGCCTTCCCGGCGAGGTCGAAAGCACAATCCTTACCCCCTCGACCGATTCTGCAAAACTCTCATTCGCGATAGGCCAGGGTTCTGCAGTACAGCTTACGCCGGTTGCAGCGCTGTCTATGATCTCGGGTTTTGCCACCGGACAACTGCTCAGACCCCGACTTGAGGCAGGACCTGCCGTAGTGCTTTCATCATTTCCCTCGGAGAAAGCCCTTCATCGAATCCGCCCGCTCTTAAGGCAGGCGGTCAGGAAGGGAACCGGGAAGGGTGCCGAACTCTCATTCGTCGAGGTTGCAGGCAAGACGGGTACGTCTACCGTACTCGGCGACTGGGTTACACACGGATGGTTCGCGGGATTCGCACCTTACGAGAATCCCGATATCTGCATCGTGGTGTTCCTTGAGCGGGGCGAGGGCAAGGATGCGGCGAAAATAGCGGGCAGGATTATCGCAGCGTATTATGGAGAAGAACATGCCTGTGATTAAACTCCTGCCCTTACTCGTTTGCTTGAGCGTTAACATCCTGTCATCCCAGCACTTGACGGATGCTTCAGTCGTCTGCTGCGAAAGGAGAGATGTCCTTTCCGCACTCGGGAGTACACTTACGGTCAACGACAGGGAATCCAGTGAATATAAATCATCAGGGGACGGATTCGAGATCAGCTGGAACGGCGCATCGAGGGGTTATGACGGCAGGCTCGAGGTCAAGGCGGCCAACGGTGAACTCTTATGCGTAAACGAGGTCGAGTTAGCCGACTACCTTGCGTCCGTGGTCGGGGCCGAGATGGTCCCGGGTGCAGGCCTCGAGGCGCTCAAGGCGCAGGCTGTACTTGCAAGGACTTTTGTTGAGACCGCCCACAGACACGAAGATAAATCCTGGGATTTCTGCGACCTCACCCACTGCCAGTCCTACAAGGGCCTCGAGAGTGCGACCCCCTCATCCCGGAAGGCCGTCGATGAAACCGAAGGACTCCACCTTTTATTTAAGGGTCAGCCATGCGAGGTATACTACCACTCCACATCGGGCGGAAGAACCGCCAATATCTCGAACATCTGGCCGGACGTAAACCACGACTACCTGATTTCGGTCGCCGACCCTTACTCAAGCCAATCACCTCACCACAGTTGGACATATGTAGTATCTGCTTCGGACCTCGCGAGGTCACTGGGCTTTTGTGATATCGGAGACGTGAGGGTTATCGAGCGCTCATCAGACGAAAGGGTAAAACTCATTGCGCTGAAGGTCGGCGAGGAGGGTATACTTATGGGGGGATGGGAGTTCAGGATGCAGGTTTGTCAGGCGCTTGGATGGAATACCGTTAAGAGCTCGTGGTTCGAGGTGGAACGCGATGCAGGCGCTTACGTTTTTTCAGGCTTCGGTCTGGGGCACGGGGTCGGGCTGTCCCAATGGGGGGCCAAGGGCATGGCTGACGAGGGGAAAGACTTCCGTGAAATTCTCGCGCATTACTACCCTGGTACAAAGGTCATCATATGGCAGTGAGGTTACTCCCATTACTCCTTGGAGTTGTCCTGCAGGTCGGGCAGTGGGAGATAGTAACACCGGACAACCAGGTGAATCATGCTGAGATCGACCGCTGGTCAGAGTTGCTCGAAGATACGGAGGATGCAATAGAGCATTTCTTTATGGATAGAATTGGGGTGAGGACAGGGAGTGTGGGTGTGTTACGGGTGCGGGTAGCGCCTTCGAGCGGGGATTTTGCCGCATGGACCGGTTGTTCTGTGTGGCAGGGAGCGGCACTCCTAGAAGGTGAGATCGTGACCCAGCCCCTTTCGGTTCTCGAGATGCGCGGGGTTGCAGAACAGGTAGTAATACACGAGTGTGTTCACCTCGCACTCGAACCGTACAACGTCCCCTTATGGCTCAACGAGGGTCTGGCGGTTTTGTGCTCGGGTCAGGTACGGACACTCGGAGGTGAAAAGCATCTACCTGACAGTATAGAAGAGATTGAGGAGTTGCTCTTGTCGAGCGACACCAGCAGTCTGCGGATCGGTTATCTTGCCGCGGCCGCATTAACGAGCAAGAAAATAAATGAACTGGGACGTGATAGTCTCATTACTCTCATCGTAGAGGAGGAATTGTGAAGAAACGGATAAAAAAGCTCCTTATCGGACTGGGCATTGCCTTTGGTGTGCTAATCGCAGGCGTAAGCGTAGCTTACGGGTTTTTAGGAACTCCACCCGAGTTGAAACGCGAGGTAGGGGCGCTCGAGGAACTACTGCCCGAGGGTGTTGTTTCCTATGTAGTCTTCTCCGACCTCGACGCCGCGGCTAAACTCTACAAAAGTTCCAGACTTAAAAGGCTTGTCCGCAAGCTTGATATAGATGAGGACTTCGATAATCTTCCCCAGGTTCGAAATATTAACGAGCGTACAAACGGGAGATTCTGGGATATTATCGGCTCAAGATTCCTGATAGCAAACTACACCAGCGACAGGAAACTTTTAATAAGTCAGCCCCGCTGGAACGTAAGGACTTTCTTCAGGGCAATACTTGCCAAGGGCAGGCAGGGTGATTTTCAGGGCATCCCTTACTCGGTTTTTCCGGACGGTTCCGCGACTGCGTTTGCAGGGGAGTACTTCTGGTATGCATCTTCACAGAAACTTCTTCTTTCAGCGCTCAGGATAGCCGCCTCCGCAAGCATCACCGAAGAGGATCCGTTCCCGGTAAGATCGGAGAAGAGTCT
>WJJO01000241.1 GCA_014729665.1 Caldifarciminota bacterium | reverse complement strand
TAATGACTCGTTTATTAGGCTTCTTTCAGACCCTGAGATTACTATAGCATCCGCATCAATCTTTGTTGAAGACAGTTCGTCCAGTCGAACCTGTCGGATATCGAACAACGGTTCCAACCAATGGGTGTAGTCGGCAATGAGCTTATCGTCCTTAGCTTGATAACAGTTGATTAACAGAACCGCGGGTTTGACATTACCTTCCATGGATTAGTGTACTGTGTTAAACCTGGTAGTCAAGTAATTAAACCTTTTAGACAAGTTTGTGTCTAAATGGCGTGCGGAAATTTCAAGATAGGGAAGTAAAGTTGCGTAAGCGTTTGACCGTTGAATCGAATATGACCGTTGAGCTTGTATTTCCAGTAAAGGTGAAAAAAGAAACTGAAGACATCCCACACGAGTCCTCTTCAGGGGAAGCGGTGAGAGAGTAGGAATTTCAGCCATCGCTGCTGCTTCTGTAGCGTTTTTTTGTCGGACTGAAAATACAAAAGGGGTCGGTTGAATGTCTCTAGGGGCAGTTGAGACCGACCCTGTTTATTTGACCCTCAGTTTATCGATATTCACTGTTTAGAACCTGTCAAGAATACAAACACCCCGAATTCAACTCCACGATTCTGCACCGCAGTATCGCGGGGATCCCGAATATTACCCCCGTTCTCACTTCGTGATGATCTCCGCAGGCATCGTTATTTCATGTTCGCGTGGACCTCTGATTTTCCCCTGTGTGTAACACATTGTTAGATTGTGGCAGGGCATAACCTTCAAATCTTGCAATCTTCGATTCTTCGAATTACGGAATTCCCAGCGTTCGTTGTGTTTAAATCAATCCTTGTCCCGCCTGATCTGAATGATTAGTAATACGACCACTGAGACAAACGCAAGCGAGATGTAGGTAAGTATCCCCCATAATGACTGAGCGATCGGTCCTTGAACTATAGATTCCAGCGCTTCGCCTCCGATATTGATACAGGCGTATAGGACTACGCCAAGTGTCAGGAAGGTTAAATCCCTCAGCCTCTCGTAGTTAATCGCTGCCAGCACTACGGTCACCGCGAATGAGAGAAAGCTCATCAAAAATATCCCGATGCTGAAGTTAACGATGTAGAACACGAAAGCACCAAGGGTTGCGTTCAACAGTAGTCCGAATCCGAAGTACGTAACCCAGCGCTGCGTCCTCCTCCCAGCCATAATCAACACCCCGGCAACTATCATGAACACCGCGGTTAAAAGCTCGGAGAAAAGATGAGCCGTGAATCCGCAGCGCAGCGGCTCGGCCTGGCCTGTGACAAACAGTGCTATCCAGGTAACTACCATAGCCGCGCCGATTACGAAACCGTAGATGGCGGTTATCCATTTGTGTTTCATTAGACCTCCGTATCGCGAAGTATATCAAGCCGTGAATCTTATGTCAATCATCTTTCAAAAAAGATATAGCGGGGTCCCCATAAAAACACACCGTGTTTTTGTGAAGTATCTTACCGATTGACACTCCTCGTATAAACAATATAATCGATACAAATTTGACTTCTCGCTAGCTTAAGGAGGCTGGATGTTCAAAATCGTTGAACGGGAACGCGTAAATCCCGTAGTTAATAAGTTTGTAATCGAATCCCCCATCATCGCAAAAAAGCGCGAGCCCGGTCAGTTCGTTATCTTCAGACTGCACGAAAAGGGCGAGCGTATTCCCATCACTATAGCTGATGCAGACCCCAAGGCGGGTACCATTACCGTCTACGTGCAGGAATTAGGAAAAACAACCTTCGAGATGGGCAAGATGAACGCGGGCGACGAGATAGCCGACGTCGTCGGTCCACTTGGCCTTCCCACCCCTATCGAAAAGGTGGAAGGCGATATCTTCGCCGTGGCAGGCGGCGTGGGTTCGGCCGAGGTTCTACCCATCGCGCGCAAGCACAAGGAAGTCGGCAACAAGGTCGTTGCTATCCTCGGATACCGCTCAAAGGACATTGTTATCCTCGAAGAAGAGTTTAAATCCTTCGCCGATGAGGTTTATATCACCACAGATGACGGCTCCTACGGCAGGGAAGGCTTTGTTACCCACGAGCTGAAGGATCACCTTGACAAGGGACGCAAGATAGCCGAAGTCATCGCCGTGGGTCCTGCAATAATGATGAAGGTTGTCTCAGACCTTACACGTCACTACGACGTTAAGACAATGGTGTCGTTGAACTCCATCATGATCGACGGAACCGGAATGTGCGGCGTGTGCCGCGTCGAGGTCGGAGGGGAAACCCGCTATGCCTGCGTGCACGGCCCCGAATTCGACGGGCACAAGGTTAACTTCGACCTGATGCTCAAGCGTCTGGCCTCGTTCAAAGAAGAGGAGAAGATATCGCTGGACCGATACAATGCAGCGGTAGGAGGTGAAAATGGCTGATACAAAGATTCCCCGCCAGGATATCCCCAAGCAGACACCCGAGGAGCGCCGCAAGAACTTCAACGAGGTGGCCTTAGGCTATAACAAGGAGCTGGCCCAGCTCGAAGCACAGCGCTGCATCCAGTGCAAGAAGCCCTTCTGTATAGAGGGCTGCCCGGTAGAAATCGACATCCCGGCCTTCATTGCCTTAATCAAGGAAGGTGACTTCGACGGCGCTCTTGCAAAGATGCGCGAGAAGAACCTGCTTCCCGGTATCTGCGGACGCGTCTGCCCCCAGGAAGAGCAGTGCGAGATAAAGTGCGTACTCCAGAAGCGTTTCGGTGCCGTGGCTATCGGCCGTCTTGAACGCTTCATTGCAGATTATGAGATCGAGCAGGACAAGATGGTTATCCCGCCTGTTGCCGATCCAACAGGCAAGAAGATTGCCGTTGTCGGCTCCGGTCCAGGAGGACTTACCGTTGCCGCAGACCTGGCCAAGCTCGGTCACAAGGTCACCCTCTACGAGGCCCTTCACGCACCGGGCGGAGTGCTGGTGTACGGCATCCCAGAGTTCCGTCTTCCCAAGGCCATCGTCTCCCGCGAATGCCACATCCTCGAGGAGATGGGTGTTGAGCTTGTTACCGACTTCGTGGTAGGCCGCGCCGCCACGGTCGATGAGCTGTTCGAGCAGGGATTCGACGCTGTCTATCTCGGCCTGGGCGCCGGTCTTCCATGGTTCATGAACATCCCGGGCGAGAACCTTGCAGGAGTGTACTCGGCAAACGAGTACCTTACCCGTATCAACCTCATGAAAGCCTACAAGTTCCCCGAGTACGACACCCCTATCCGTGTCGGTAAGAAGGTCGCCGTCGTAGGCGGCGGAAACGTGGCCATGGATGCGGTTCGCTCCTCCATCCGCATGGGTGCAGATGAAGCCTACATCATCTACCGCCGCTCCCGCACCGAGCTGCCCGCCCGTGAGGAAGAGATTGAGAACGCCGAGGAAGAAGGAGTCATCTTCCAGTTCCTGGTCAATCCGGTGCAGTACATCGGAGATGATACCGGTCGAGTCAAACAGATTGAGCTTCTCAAGATGGAACTGGGTGAACCCGACTCATCCGGACGCCGCAGACCGGTCCCCATAGAGGGCTCGGAGTACAAGATAGATATCGACACCGTGGTGGTAGCTATCGGTAATGGAGCTAATCCTCTCGTCCCAGGCACAACCCCCGGGCTCGAGACCAACAAGTGGGGCAACATCGTAGCCGAGGTGGAAACGGGCAAGACCTCCAAGAAGGCTGTCTGGGCCGGCGGTGATATCGTCACCGGTGCCGCGACCGTCATCGAGGCTATGGGCGCGGGTCGAATTGCGGCCAACTCCATACACGAATATTTGACTACGGGTAAATGGTAACACCTTACCCCACGCATCTGCTCCGTTTCTGCGCGGGGACTCCGGGGACCATGTTCCTTATGTACTGACGCTTATAAAATTGCGGGAAAGAATTTTAAGGCCAGCCTAGAAGCTGGCCTTCCTGTCTTTTTTTTTGAACCTTGACAACCCATACTCGTAGATTATACTAAATATTGAGATGAAAGGGAACAAAGGAAGGAGCAAACAATGGGAGAAAGGTTCCTGCAGAAAGTCTATTATAGATTAATTCGATCGAGAAGGGTAAGGATATTTTTTATATCATCGGCGAGATTGTTTGGCTTCAGACATCTCATGATTCGCTTCGATATAAACAATACGTG
Organism: Caldifarciminota bacterium; assembly: GCA_014729665.1. Taxonomy (GTDB): domain Bacteria; phylum Hydrothermota; class Tepidihabitantia; order B3-TA06; family B3-TA06; genus WJJO01. The sequence goes on along the minus strand of WJJO01000241.1, from coordinate 3,941 downwards.
CAATCTTCGGTGTAAAATGTGTGCAACCGCAAATAGAGTTAGGAATCAACCTGGGTATGTTCCTGCCTTTATGAAAATCGAGGATTTCAAACATATTGCCAGGCAAGTTTTCCCTAAAACTTATTTACTGTATCTTTCGTGTCAGCACGAACCGTTAATGACGCGTAATTTCGGGGAGTTTTTGGAAACCACTTCACAATATAAAATACCCTTCACTTCGTTCGCGACTAATGGTATGTTACTCAACCAGGACATAGTTGATGCAAGTATTAAATGCAAACTTTCCCAAATTGTCATATCTATGGATGGAGCTTCACCCGACACTCTTGAGGAGATTCGTTCCGGTACTAAATTCGCAAAAATCGTTGAAAACCTGCAACTAATAAAGGATCGTAAAGACTCTCTCGAATCCAGACTTCCCGAAGTAAGGTCAAACTACGTTATCTGTAAAATCAACTGGCACGAGGTTTCTGCATATATAGATTTGGCAAATAAATATGGTGTCGATTCGCTTCAATTCAGGCCTCTTACACCTCATACGAGTGTTGCGTGGGCACAAAAAATGGTTCTCAATGCTAATGAAGAAGATAAGGTAAAACTTCTCTTAAAAGAGGCCAGGGAAAAAGGGGCGAGGTACGGGATAAAGTTCATAGAAAGCAGTGAGTTTACGTACCAAAAACTCAAGGAAAGAAAGGGTTCAATGGTTGATGAATGCGTCTACCCCTGGTTTTACAGATACATAATGCACACGGGAGATATGAAGGTATGTCCTTGGAGGGAAAGTATTGGGAACTTACTCGAATCCAGCTATAAAGAAATTATGAAAAGTGACTTATTCAATTCACGAAAAAAAGATGTGGCTAAAAGAGCTGAAGCATGCTTGAAGGAATGCGCTGGAACAATGAAGGACGATGTATAAAAAAAAGATTTCAGTTTATTGTCTCAACTCTAATTTTAATCACGTACGTTATTAAATTATCCGCAAGACATAAACTCCATCTGAAATTATCTGATAACTTGTTACTTTTTTTGACCATAGTTATTACTGATTATCTCAGATTGAAACCGTAGGAACAATGACTTGAATCAACCTCAAAGTATAGTATAATGAAATGGAGCTATTAAACGGCTCTAAAGGAGGAGTGCATGTTCAAGCGAATTGCACTCATATCAATCGTCGCTTTAATGCTGGTTCCTGCCGTGTCCAGCGCCTATCGGTTCGGCGTTGGAGGCTATACCGACCTGTTCTCACACGGGCTGGAGTTCTGCTTCTGGACTAACCTGGGTGAAAGGAGTCAGTGGTTCATAGGTCCGCACGGCTTCGGTGTCTACTACTTTGCTGTCGATGAGGAAGACAGTAAAGCTAACGGTTTTTATACCTTAGGTCTCAGGACAGGCATCATGTGGATGACCGATGAATGGATATCACCTACGATAGGCGCATCCGCAGGCTACACCCGTAACTTGTCTTCACGCAGTGAGAGTGAAAACTACGGGGCAAGGCTCTTTTCCGGGCTTTCATTTGCCCCGTTCGATCCACTCAGCGAAAAGGTTAGCTGGCTATCGTGGTTCAGACCGGTCAGTGGACTTCGCTTCACCTTCGAAACGGGCGTCAAGTACCATTACAATTACTACAGACACGAGGATGCAAGATGGAACGATGTCATTAAAGATGATGTAATATACATCGAAACCGATGAATCGGCTGAGTTCGTAATACCCGATTTCGGATTCGGCCTGAGCTTCAACTGGTAGGTATGATATGTCGAAATTGATAAGGATTATGATTCTAATCACTTGCGTTGTCTCGGTCGGTCTCGGTGCCGAGCACGCCTCCGGTGTGCAGGCAGACATGGTAGGCCAGGGTTTTTCCTACAGGCTGCTCTCTAACTCCGGCTGGGGCGCGGAGATGGTAGTAAACGGCTGGTACGATATGAAGGACAGCACCTACGGTGCAGGCGGTGAATTACGTCTGCTCAAACGGTTCAACACCATGGACAGGGTTAAGTTGTACCTCGGCCTTGCAGGGGGATACTGGCAATTCGAGAACTACTATACCCTCTCTTGGACAGATACCCTCGGTTACATACAGGAATCCGAGCACTTTTACGCCCAGGAAGGGTATTCTATCGTGGGGCTTGTAGGTGTCGATCTCATCCTGTTCACGATAGGCGAGAACGCCGGTATCACCTTATCCCCCGAATTCCAGTTCGGCTACTACACAATGCCGAACCGTGTTGATGAGGACTGGATACAGGAAGGGGAAGCTGAAGACTATGAAGAACCCCGCGAAACCATGATGATTTCCCCTGGAGCGGGTATAGGGTTCAAGTACTTCTTTTGAACCCGGCTGTGAGATGTAAGACAGCACCGGCTGCAGATGAGTATATGACAACAGGTCAGCGGATGAGGTATCCATCCACCTATTAACTTCGACGCGTCGCGGGAATTCGCCGCTTCACATACACAGATTCCCTATGGTATTAGTTTTGTCAAACTCTTTATATACGCGATTTACCGCTTTGTCCTTTTAACTCTCTGTGTCTCGGAGTCTCTGTGGTTACTATAAGCTTCCATAAGTCGTCGCTTCGCGGGAATTCGCCTCAAGCCTCTGCTCTAAATGAAATGATTATCCAATCATATTATGTGGAAGAGACGCATTTGTTTATGGGCTCTTCTTTATAAGTCAAGAAAAAACTTACCTTGACACGGCACCCTTTTTGACTACAATTATATCTAACGGTCGTCGATAAACGGCGATCGTACAAGGAGAAACATACATGCGATTATTCATCGGAAACCTTCCCCATTCTTACAATGAGGATAAGGTTCGAGAGATCTTCGCCGAACACGGCGAGATCGACAATGTGGCGGTCCCAACAGATCGCTACACCAACAAGCCTCGCGGCTTTGCCTTTGTGGAGATGCCGAATGACGAGGAAGCAAAAGCGGCTATCGAAGCCGTTCACGGTACCGAACACGACGGACGTGAACTCAGAGTAGAAGAAGCCCGACCCCAGCGTGAACGCGGTGGTCGTGGCGGCGGTTTCAACCGCAACCGCGGCGGCGGTGGATACAACCGCGACCGTTGGTAAAAACACATAAACGATGCATTCCTCGTTATTCTTGACTATTTGATTGAGATCGAGTGAGAGAGTGCGAAGAGCGCCGACCGAAAGGACGGCGCTTCTTTTTTTACCTCAAACGGATACTTCGCGTGAACCTCCGGTTCGCAAGCGTCCGTTTGGGGATTCCTTAAGAATACGATGTTTCGTGGCATAACTTAGGTACCGACCTTGATTCTTCCGGATCGATTCACGAAAAGACGCCCCGAATAATGTAAACTGGAGTATAGTTACTTTGGAATTGTCGCTACTATCTTCGCGTCCACCTTGTACTTTTTCAAAAACTCCCTGCGTTTGAATTTCATCGTCTTTACCCATTCTTTGTAAACGTCCATCTTACCGGCCTGCTCGAAGAACAGTACCGGATTCAGAATCTCAGCCGGAACCTTTTCGAGCAGTTCGGCGTTCTCCGGCGCATCGACGTCTGCTATCTCGTAGCCGAAGTCAGGATCGAGCTTCCATTTAATGCTACCCGCCAGCATAGCCTCAAGCATAGCCGATGAGTGGTGTATCTTTACCTTGAGTGCGGAATCTTCATCAACATCAAGCTGATCACCTCCGACAAAACCGGTATTCATCATCCAGGTCTGAAGATCGGGTATCTGGGCCGAGAGCTCGGCGAACCGCACCGCCTGAAGGCCCATAGAGCGCGGGAAAAAAGGCTGGGTAAAGGGAGACCGGGTGCGTCCCCGTTCCTTGCCCGCGGCCGAGGTCTTGGTGGTTTCCCCCAGCATGAAGTAGGCCGCGGCCTGCTCGGTGGAGGTAAACCGCACGATGCCTGGCATTGCCGCATCAGGTCCCTCGTCACGATTGAGT
>WJJO01000240.1 GCA_014729665.1 Caldifarciminota bacterium | reverse complement strand
CTGATAGTAGATACCCGATTGTCCCGTATAATCTTCGATTCCTGTAATATTACGATCGGCATTCCAAGTATTAGTGCAGGTGTTGTAAAGGAAGTGTATCAGGTGCCCACTGTAAAGTATACCGTACTCATCTTCTATAAGTAAATCCCGGCCTCCTTGTTGAATTGTAGCCAGGAATGAATACTCGAGTTCCTTCTCATAATACTTCACCTTATACCACTCTACCGTTAATATCCTTGATTCCTCGTCGTAAAGGTAGTATACGCGATTACTGTCCGAGGGCTCAGGTGTCGCAGTGGGGTTATAGTTACCCCAGAGTGGTGCAATTAATTCATTCGGATCATCAGAATTAGGTATTGGTGGTTCTTTATCAGGTATGGGAAACCAAGTCCCCATCATTTCATCAAAACTAAACCAGCCGTCAGGTGACAAATACATATGGTTCCCCGGTCTATACCAATAACCGAAATACCAGAATGAATCCTCAATCTCGTACTTGAGTGCCCGGTCATCATAAGGTTCCAGCTTTGTTGCTTCCGGATTATCGCGGATGGAATAATTCGAGTATGGGCCTTCGGGTAAAGACGGAAAACCAGCTACAAAGGATGGTGGTTCGGACGCCTCGTCGTACATGTAGTAGTATCCTGTTGCTTCAGTCGGTTCCTGCACCCAGCCGAAAGCGGGTATTGTCAATAAAGCTATCACAAGCCCTGCAAGGGCAATACGTGAGGTTTTCATTACGTCCTCCTTCTCAGTAGTTTATTCCTATAAATTCAGTATAGGCTGGGTTATAAAGTTGTCAAGAGGGTTTTTTCGAGTGCTTGTCGTGAGGTTTCTTTCCTTTTGAGGCTGACTTACGGCGATGCTCCCGAATCTCGCTCAGCCTCTCCCGCAGTTTGGCTTCCCTGCCCCTGTCCGTGGGCTGGTAGTAGACGTTTCCCTCCACCCTTGACGGCCGGTACGCCTGATTCTCCAGACCGTCTTCATAAGAATGCGGGTACTGGTACTCCTTTCCGTACCCGATGTCCTTCATCAGCCTGGTGGGTGCGTTCCTCAAATGTAATGGCACGGGTTCGGCCTGGGTTTCCTGAACGTCTTTTCGCGCGCGCTGGATTGCCTTTAACGTCGCGTTCGACTTGGGAGCAAGCGCTAAGTATATAGCGGCTTCGGTCAGATGGAACACGCACTCCGGATATCCAACGAAGTGCACCGCGTCCTTTGCGGCGTTTGCTACGACGAGGGCCTGGGGGTCTGCAAGACCGATGTCCTCGCCTGCCAGGATTACCATCCGTCGTGCAAGATAAAGGGGATCCTCACCCGAATCTATCATACGCATAAGCCAGTAGACCGCGGCGTCCGCGTCAGAACCGCGCATCGACTTTATGAACGCCGATATCAGGTTGTAGTGCTCCTCCCCGGATTTGTCGTAAAGCATGAACTTTCGCTCGAGAACCGCCTCGGTTACCTCCTTCGTAACCACCCTTTTTCCTTTACTGTCGGGTTCTGTAACCTGTACCGCGGCCTCCAGCGCGTTCAGCGCCCTTCGCGCATCACCGTCCGAAATCCGGATGATGAACTCGAGAACCTCGTCGGAAGCTTCTGGATTTGTATCTGCAAGTCCTCTGTCCCCGGTCATCGCCTGCCTGAGAATCTGCTTCAAGTCCTCGTCGGTCAAGGGATTGAATACGAACACCCGGGAGCGGGAAAGCAAGGGACCTATAACCTCGAACGAGGGATTCTCAGTAGTCGCGCCTATCAGCGTTATCGTACCGCGCTCCACATGGGGAAGAAACGCGTCCTGCTGGGCCTTGTTGAAGCGGTGAATCTCGTCCAGGAACAGTATTGTACGCCTTTTATGTGCTTTCCATACCATCTTCGCACGCTGGACAATCTGCTTGACGTCCTTAATCCCTGATGTCACCGCACTCTTTGCAACGAACTCGGCGTTGGCAAGTCTCGAAATAAGGAACGCAAGGCTGGTTTTGCCAGAACCCGGAGGTCCCCAGAATATCATCGAGGGAAGGTGACCCGATTCCAAAAGCTTTCTTAAAGGTCTGCCCTTTCCAACAAGGTGCTCCTGACCGCAGAACTCGTCCAGGGTGCGCGGTCTCATCCTTTCGGCCAAAGGTTCGCGGGAAAGGTCTTCGTCGCCTGTAAACTCTGTGAATAAATCCACGTAAGATTATAAGTACTAACATCAAGTAGTCAAATGTAGCAGTTTAGTTCTACTCTTTTTTTTAAAGGGAAATGTTCGTGGTCCAGAGCTCAAGCCTTGTCTTGGGATCAGTATTCAATTATTGACAAGCGGGGCAAGTGCAGTAAACTACGGGTTTAAGAAAGCTGCTGAAGCAAGGAGGATAAAGGCATGCAATGGCTGTACTGGTTCGCACCAGCAGGGGCGTTACTGGCTTTGGGTTTTGCAGTATTGCTCGTTATCGGCATACTGCGGCGGAAGGAGGGTACACCTGCGATGATATCTATAGCGAAGGCGGTACGCGAAGGTGCCACAGCCTACATAAGGCGGCAGTACAGCGTGGTTTCGGTATTCTTCGGAATAATCTTCCTCGTTCTGCTCGCGCTTGCGTTTCTAAACCTGGTTCCCCTTCCGGTCCCGTTCGCATTCATCACCGGCGGATTCTTCTCCGGACTATCAGGATTCCTCGGGCTTAAGGTTGCTACGGCTTCCTCGGCGCGTACAGCAAACGCAGCACGTGAAAGCCTTAATTCAGGACTGCGGGTCGGAATCAGTTCCGGGATGGTGATGGGACTCGTGGTAGTCGGGCTTGCCGTACTTGACCTTTCAATCTGGTTCGGTCTTCTTACCAGGGTTTTCAGCTTTTCACTGCAGGACGTTACCTTAACCATGGTCAACTTCGGCATGGGAGCCAGCTTCTACGCATTGTTTGCCCGTGTCGGCGGCGGCATCTTCACCAAGGCCGCGGACGTAGGGGCCGATCTGGTCGGTAAGGTCGAGGCAGGCATCCCCGAGGACGACCGCCGCAACCCTGCAACGATTGCAGATAACGTAGGGGACAACGTCGGCGACGTGGCCGGCATGGGTGCCGATCTCTACGAGTCCTACTATGCCTCGATTATAGCCTCGATGGCCCTGGCAATGTCGGCAGGATTCGGCTTCAGGGGAGTTCTGCTTCCGCTTCTTATAGCCTCGTTAGGTATAGCCTCTTCAATAATAGGGTACTTCGTAATCCGGAGCAAGAATGACGCCAGTCAAATCTCCCTTCTATGGGCGATACGCCGCGGCACGTGGGGTGCCGCATTCCTTACAGCCCTGGGTGCGTTTTTTATCATCTGGTTCCTTCTCGGCCCCCGACATATCGGAATCTACTTTTCACTGCTCACAGGTCTTGCAGCAGGGGTTCTGTTGGGATTCCTTACCGAGTACTTCACGTCGAGCAACTACAGACCGACACGCAGGATATCTGAATCTGCGGAAACCGGGCCCGCTACGGTTATCATCGAAGGGCTTTCGGTGGGGATGATATCTGCGGCACCGTCCGTGCTCGTAGTTGCCACGGCAGTACTCGGTGCATTCTTTTTTGCCGGGGGTAGTATTGATATCTCCAATTCTGCAGGATTCAACATGGGATTGTACGGTGTCGGGATCGCTGCCGTCGGCATGCTTTCTACCCTGGGTATCACCCTTGCCACCGACGCTTACGGTCCGGTTGCCGATAACGCAGGCGGGAACGCGCAGATGGCAAAACTCAAGCCAATTGTACGAAGGAGAACCGACGCACTGGATTCTCTGGGCAACACCACCGCTGCCACGGGCAAGGGATTTGCCATTGGTTCGGCCGCACTTACGGCTCTGGCACTTCTGGTTGTCTTCAAAAACAAGGCAGAACAGGCCATTATATCAGCCGGTAAGCTCGTCCGGGAAATAGACATCTCGCTGACCAATCCGCGCCTGTTGATAGGGATTTTCCTGGGCGCCGTACTTGTGTTCCTGATATCGGCGCTGATCATGCGGGCGATAGGCACATCCGCCCAGGCAATAGTAAAGGACGTACGAAGGCAGTTTAAGGCGGTGAAGGGAATAATGCAAGGTAAGGTTAAACCTGACTATGCAGGAACAGTCGACCTTTGCACCAAATCTGCTCAAAAGCAGATGATAATCCCTGCACTTTCCGCTATTGTCTCTCCCGTATTAGTCGGTATAGTTTTGGGGATCGAGGGGGTTCTCGGACTGTTGGCCGGGGCAATAACGACTGGCTTTGCAATGGCCATATTCATGGCCAACTCGGGCGGAGCGTGGGATAATGCCAAGAAATACATAGAGACCGGCAACTGCGGAGGTATAGGTTCTGATGCACACAAGGCGGGCGTAGTAGGCGATACCGTTGGCGATCCGTTCAAGGACGCCGCAGGGCCTGCACTCAACATCTTAATCAAGCTGATGAGCATGGTTTCTATCGTGTTCCTCGGGTTAGTGGTGGCGCTGAAACTATTTTAATTCCCACCCCACGAAATCGCGCAGTTCTTGTGAACTGAACGCGTTTCCGCGGGGACCCCGAAAGAAGGTGCTCCTTTTTGTGTAAAGGACACACAAAAAGATCGCATGAAGTTCGGTTTGTTTATGGGGCGACCTGAAACCCAAAAGGCTATCAGAATTCTTTATTAGATAGAGGAGGGTGTAGGACAGTCGTGGATATTATGGGAGTTTTCTCAAATATGCAATTATATCTGGGTACACATCTTCAACAAAACCTTGTTGTTCTTTCGAAATGGATTCGCCATGAATCGCTAAATCAGCTATTAAAATAACATTGTTCAATGCATCTATTAGATTTTTATCAATATTTATTTTTTTGCTTAATTTTTCTTGTATAGCAACTAAATTTAATACACCCCGTAGAGGGAAAAAAGTTGGATCATAGCCTATCTTTTCTAGAATTCGTCTTATCTCCTTTTCTATTTCATAACGAACTTTGAACAAATATTCAGCACTTGTTGGTATTTCTGTTTTTGTTTTTTTGGGGTATACTTTCGTTTTCATTTTTATTTTTTTCTCCTCTGGTTTAAGTCTAGCGTCAACAATTTCTTGTAATTTTAGAGCAATAGTCTCAAGCTGCTCATCAGATGCTAATTGGGGAAGATTTACATTAGAAGTAAATTGAGGAGATATATTTACGGAGTTGGTAATATCAGATCGAATACTGATAAGTTCATTTCTAACTTCTGACTTGAATTTTTCAAGTTCTTTTTTCAGTTTTATCCCAAATATTTCTACTTCTTGAAAAAGAGGAATTAAAAGAAGAGCTACACCTACTAAAAAAACGACGATATCTATCGCAGAAACTTCCCCACTCATGAATGTATTAAACCTGAATCCTATAAATGTTGCTACTACAGCAAGTAATATTACCCAAACAACGTATTTTAGCCAACTCGGAAACTTCATGATTATATCCTTAATCCTTTTAGGGTCCCGCTGCAACGAAGTATTCGATTTTATTTATCTCTTTGATAATTTTTTTATATAGTCAGCATAACACTTAAATTTACAACTTTACAATTCAAACTTTTCATACTCATAACAGTATACAATACTTTTTACTCTTGTCAACCCCTTTGCATACCCTGTATTCTCCTCCTTCACCCAAATCCAAAACCCCCAACTCAATCCCACACCTCCCTAAAGGTGCAGGACAGGCAGGAATGTCTGTCCGGACACCCTGAGAGGGTGTCCTATGCTCGGACAAACATGAACACCCATAGGACATTTTATGTTTATTCTACGTCTCGTTACGGACGCTTGTCCCCCTTAGCAGAGGGATACCCCTGCCTTTCTCGGAAGGTGGGTAGGCTTGTGCCGAGATCAGCGGTAGACGGTTAGCGGGTTCCGGTCAGCCGTCAACGGTCGTAGGCTGCCTGTGATATTTTGACCCTCCGGGCCTCAAGCGTGACCCTACCGGGCCGTAAGCGTGGACCCCGGACCGCATGCGTTTGAGATTGTTTCGTTCGGCTTTGCCGACATTCTCAATGACGGAGACACTCCCTCGGGGTCCCCGAAAGAGTGCGAAGCAATCTTTTGGGGTGAAAATAATACCGGGGCCTTGATAGGCCCCGGCTCTTTGTGGTCTTTCTAGGGTCGGATGGTTAGGAAGTGCGTGTGTCCTCTACGGTTAATCTGGAACATAATCACATCCGCTTTTTCCAGATTACCTTTTAATCTCTTCATATCTGAGACGTCGGAGATGGTGTTTTTGTTGACTTTTTCTATTATATCTCCGGGTTGAATACCGACCTCGTAGGCAAGACTACCGGGCTCCACGTCTTTGACGTATACACCGCTTTTTACGTCCGCCATCCGCTTTTCCTCGTCGGTAAGGTCGCGAATCTTTACCCCGATTACGAATTCCTTCGTAACCTCAGGTTCTTTTTCCGGATAGGTTTCAGTCCCAGTCATCTCTTCAGGATCGGGTCTTTCGTCCAACTTTAAGCTGATGCGTTTGGATTTCCCGTTACGGATAATCGATATATCGACGGTGGTTCCAGGTTTCTTTGAGGCCGCGAGCCAGCGAAGCTCGTCGACCGTAGCTATCTCTTCACCTGCAAATGAGGTTATGATGTCTCCGTCTTCCAGACCCGCCTTGTCGGCCGGTGTTCCGTCTATGACCTCCCTAGCGATGACGCCTTTCTTCCCTTTAGCTCCCATTGCCTCCAGCAGGTCGGGTGTCGCTTCCTGGAGATATATGCCGATGTAACCGCGGGATATCTTCCCCTTCTCGATTAGTTGGTCCACGATGCTCTTTGTCATGGTCGAGGGTATTGCAAAGCCTATGCCTGAATTGGCAAGACCGGAGGTGCGGATTGCGGAGTTGATGCCTATTACCTCGCCCGCGATGTTGCACAAAGGTCCGCCCGAGTTACCCGGGTTTATTGCCGCGTCGGTCTGAATGAAATCCTGATAAGCCGGACCTTCGGCAAGGTTTATGTTGCTGCGGCCCTTGGCGCTGACCACGCCTACGGTTAAGGTGTGTTCCAGATTGTAGGGATTACCTATGGCTATAGCCCAGTCCCCGACCTTTACCGAATCCGAATCGGCGAATTTTGCATACTCTATCGAGCCCTTCGGCTTAATCTTGATGACCGCCAGGTCGGTTTCCGGGTCCCTTCCGACTATCTCGACGTCGGTGTATTCTGTGCCGTCTGCAAGCTTGACCGTTATCTCGTCTGCGTCTTCCACAACGTGGTTGTTTGTTACGATGTGACCTTTCGTATCGTATAATACACCCGAACCAACCCCGGGAACGCTGTACTCAGGAGGGACTTCTGGTTCGGGAGTGCCGTCAAACCCCCAGTACTTGAAGAATCTGCGTAATTCATCGGGCATGCCTTCGTCGTCGAAATCGTAGTTGAAGGAGAAATTACCTTCGACCATCTTGGTTACAGTGATTCCCACCACCGAAGGCGAAACCTTCTCGACCACTTCGCTGAAACCCTCGAGCGGTACGGCTGCATTGACAACCGCAAAGGGTATGAGTAAAAACACTGCAAATTTGAGGTATCTTTTCATTGTTGCTCCTTTCTTGTATATGACAATCTTCAG
>WJJO01000239.1 GCA_014729665.1 Caldifarciminota bacterium | reverse complement strand
ATTGACAATACCCGCTTTCGGCTGGGTGCAGGAACCGACTGAAGCAACAGGATACTATTATATGTATGACGATGAGGAGGAAGGTCCGCCGTTTGCCGAACCGGAGTTATCACCACTGCCAACCTACGAACCGATATGGGATAATCCGCATGCATTAATACTTGATTTCTCTTGGTATGGTGGACGACCTTACCAATTAGAACTTGATGATTCATTCTGGTTTTACAATCAATGGTATGAACCAGGTGATCATTTCTACATATCCGAAGACGGTTGGTTGAGTTTCGACGAAAGTTCTGTAGATGGATATCCAAAACCTCCAACCACTTTACCATTCCCAAACTCAGACGATCCTAATGAGATTATTGCTCCACTGTGGGAGGATAATGATCCTACTATTGGAATGCTTCATCCTGACAATGTAGGTTACTATTTACATGATCCTAATTCATGTATTGTGACAATAGAATGGCATAACATGTACCATTTTGAGACAAATAACACATACGACTTCATGCTGACGCTTCAATTTGGCGGGCAGGAACTGTTTGAGATTGATGGAGATGAAGTCCTTAGTAGGCATTTAATTCACTTCCTTTACAATACATCGAGTGCAGGCTGGGATGCTGATGAAGGTGCTACCGGTATAGAAGACCATACCGGTGAATACGGCATCACTTATGGAGGAGAGATTGTCGATGAACGAGTAATACGCTTCGGTTATAAGGGACCTTACTCGTCTATAAGAGAGAACGATTATACTCCTCTGAGACCGTCGCTTACTGTCATGCCCACCTACACAGGCTATAACGTAAGGTTCAGTGTAGTAAAACCTGAAAGAATAAAACTGGAAGTATTCGACGCATCGGGCAGGTTCGTACGAACGCTTGCACAAGGTTCCTACTCAACTGGTTACCACACCCTTACCTGGGACGGTCTGGATGCTGAGGGCTGGAGTGTACCCCAGGGAATATACCTCATCCGCATGGAGGCGGGTGGATGGAAAGACGTTAAGAAGGTGGTATTCCTGAACTGAGCAAGATAGTCGTTTACTAAACCCGGATGATTGACAACCGGTCCGTTTTTCGGCATAATCATTTGAACAAATAACCCGCAATGAAGAAGCCGGGCTTCTTCGCTGGCAAGTCAAAATTAGGAGGCTTTAATGAAACGTCTTGGATGGTTTGCTTTAGTAATTCTCCTCGCCATAACCGCCTGCATATCCCCACCGGTGTACAACACCGCAACATCTCCTCAGGGCTTGAGCGTTGGTGCGGGCGTTGCGTACATGTCCGCCGAACGGGGGTTCGAGTGGTCTGATGTTGAAGCTGCCGGAGATACTACACATGGCAGGGTCGAATCCTACCTCACAGGAGTCCGGCCCGACGTCATAATAAGCTACGGTGTTACCCCTACGTTCAGCGTAGAAGGCCGGTTCGGTGCCCTGTTTACCAGCCGCACCCTCTGGGACGGCGAAGACGAAGATTCAGATTACAACGATTCATTAAGGATGCCCGTTCCCCTAGTAGGCGTGGGCTTCAAGTTCTCGACCCCCGGAGAGAAGATGGTCAACTTCGCCCTGCGCATGGACGTGGACATTCCAAACGTCGGGGCGCTCACACCAATGATGGGGCTTTCTACTAAGTCCGGTCACGAGTACCTTACCTTAGGCGTACAGACATCCATGGTTCTTCTGCCCCAGACCGCCTTCATCAATATCCATCCCTTCAAGGGAGCACATATCTACGGTGCTATAGATTTCATAGGATTCAATGCCGAGATACAGAACTACCGTCTGGACGGTTCACCGATGTTTAAAAGTTTCACTGCAGGCATAGGCTACGCGTACAACTTCGGCAAGGAATGAATCGCATACTGAATTTTGAGAAGTAAGTATCCATGACCCACAGATATAAGTTCGTGAGAATTTTGCAAAAAGTGTAGTATAAATAAGTGTTATCCGGAGGGTAACTATGTCGAATAAACCCATCGCAGACATCCACTGCCACCCGACCGTAATCCCTTATAACCGGAACAAGTCCATCTGGTACTACAAGCCGCCTACCGAATGCCAGCGGCGCAAGGGTCGCTACATCTGGGACAATATAGCAAGGCCGTATACACAGTCGGATTTCGTTTCATTATACAAGGGCGGAGTCAAGGTTGTTTTTGCCTCCCTTTATCCTGTCGAGTGGAGCTTCATGACGATTACCAGAAAACCTGTGCTTAACAAGGGCTTCTTCAAGGCAATAGACTCTATTATCTGCTGCACAGCGAGATGGATACTGCAGATACTTGTGATGTATACATTTATCGGCAGAATACTCTCTACCTATCCGGCGAAAAGGATACGCCAGATATTGAAATACGACCGGGAATACTTCGATGAGCTGTGCAAGGGATACAAGATGCTGCTTGATGATGCGGAAATTCCAAAAAAGATTGCCAATAAGAGGAAGGTTAAAATACCTGAGGGAACACAGATAAAGATTGCAGGCGAGTACGAAGAGATTGTGCAGAATCTCAAGACAGATAAGATCATATCCGTAATACTTTCTGCAGAGGGCGCGCACGTCCTTGGATGCGGTCAGAAGAACACCCTTGACGGACTTCCTGATTCCCAGCTGAATAACCTGAACAGCCCTGTGACTAAGAAACTGCTAAATAAAATTAGAGACAATATCTCAAGACTCAAGAAATGGGGTCCTGAGGGCAGGGAAGGAACACATACACCCTTTTTTATTGACTTCAACCACCACTTCTGGAACCAGCTCTCAGGCCATGCGATGAGTCAGGCAGACGGCGGACACGTTTTATTCGATCAGCTCAGGGGTATGAATACACCACCGACCGAACTCGGGAAAAGAATTGTCAGGGAACTTCTGACCTCGAAGAACGGCAGGAGAATCCTGCTCGGTTCCAAGCACATGAGCATCGATACGAGAAAGTGGTATTACGGAAGGATCGGTGCACATAACAAGGGCAAGCCCGATGCAAAGAAGATACCGGTAATAGGAAGCCATGTCGCTGTTAACGGCATCGGTAAAATGGACGCCTCGCGCAACACCAATGACCCGAACGAGATGGATAAACGCTACAATGAGTCCGATAGCTTGTTCAATAT
>WJJO01000238.1 GCA_014729665.1 Caldifarciminota bacterium | reverse complement strand
TGAAACCGATAGAATTGAGGTATGGAGCATCACAGATCCTTCCCGCGATCACCCGTCAGGATTCGGCTTCTTAGCCGACGGGGCAGCACAAAGCTACTCAGTTGCGTATGATCCTGAAAACTGTAATTTCTTTATGGGTTTCAATGAGGACAGTTTGCCTTGCATCATGTCACCTGGAGAATACACACCGAGATCATTAAACCAGGCAGTCAATTCAACCGTACCGGAAGATACCTCCTTCGATCATTTGATGATTGTTCAGTCGCCTGATGCAGGCAACTATTCAACGGTAACCTCTATTTCGGAAAATGCAGTTTACGGTTTCTGGCTGGATGACGACGGCATCTACGATTTGAACGGTTTATTCGGCAAACTTTACATCATTCGTATTACCAACGATCCCTATGAAAACATCTACGAAACTCGCCTTAGAACCGCTATACAGCTTCAATCCGGCCTGCGCTGGGTGGTTAGCGATTGAAACCTCCTACCTTGATAAAGCGTCTGTATTGTTAAACCAAAAACATCTCTTTGGAGGTTGATTGTGAAAACTCGTGTAATACTGATTGTAGCGCTCGGCGCCCTTTTTACAGTTACCGGATGCTTCTTCTTCGCGCCCAAGCCGTCGCCAATTACCTGGGACGAGCTTCAGGAAAGGCAGGAAGCAACCTTTGCCGCAACGTTCGATGAGGTCTGGGACGCGTCGCTTGTGGCTTTATCCAATCAGAAGATAGAGGAGATAGACAAGGAGTCAGGATTCATCACTACCCGTGAGAAGAACATCCCCGCTTCCAAACTTGACGATTACGCATGGAGTCCTGACTACGGCAGCTTCTGGTACTACCAGAACTCGGGCTCGATGGACGACGCCCGTTACTGGATAAATCTGAAGGTCTCGGCAGTAGGTGAAGAGTCCACCAGGGTCAACGTTACGCCCAACTTCGAGGCCCATATCAGGGAATGGACCTGGGATACAACCTCGGCAATGGTGTGGAAGTCGATGCGTTCAAGGGGCGTTATCGAGGATTTGGTCATAGGCCGGATAGCAAGGGAAATAGGCGAATAGATATATAAGGTTTCCTCGGGTAGACATGTTGGGAACCTTCTTGCACGTACCGGTTGAATCGAACAGAATCCTCAAAATATCTCCGCAGGATCGACCTCCACATTCCAGCCCGATTTTTTTAAGATAGCGGCATCTATCAGGTCTCCCGGACTGATGTCACGGCGCAGCTTTACGAGTACGGCCGTTACCCCCCTGTTCACCTCGTATGGTCCCAGAAGCTCAACACCCTCATGCCGGATATTGTTGCAGAACCGGGACTGATCCCATGCCTTGGTCCCCTTTTTGAAAAGGACCAGCCTCCGGTATGGAGGATACCCCAGTTCCCTGCGGCGTCGAAGCTCCGAACGGAGGAACCATTCGGCATCGGCCTTCAGGGCGTATTCGAGAAGTTTGTCCTTCGGTCTATAGGTCTGTACTATTAACTTCGATTCAGGGCTGGAGGCAAGTATCCTTCTGAGATAAAGCACGTCGCGAAAGGCTCGTTCGGCGCTCCTGAAGTCCGCCCTAGATCTCTCGGCATCCCATGAAAGCATCGCGGCCAGAGTGGTTTTTGGGGGAAGGTATTCGAGGGCGGCGCTGGTGCCGTAGATAACCCTTGCTGCTGAAACCTCCTCAACTATCGGTCGGTGCCCTGCGGTTACTTCACAAAGATCATCCTTGGGAAAGATACACAGAAGCTCTTTTTTCAGCCCCTCCAATCCCGGCGAAAGTATCTGCCAGCGCACCCCTTTACACCGGGGGCATTGCTGCGGCGGTTCTTCCTTCCTGCCGCAAAGTCTGCACTCCAGGGGCATGCCCGGACTTTTAAGTTTAAGTGGTATCTCGCATTCCGGGCAGGTCAGTACGTTTCCGCAATCCGTGCACAGAAGCCTTGCCGATATCCCAAGGCGATTCAAGAGAAGTAGGGCCCGGTTTTGTCTTAATTTCCTTAATTCGTCCGTTAGCGGTTTCGAAAGCACCGCTTCCCTTTTTTCCATCCTCATGTCTGTGATTAACGCCTTCCCGCGCTGCCGTATCCTTCTTTCAATCAGGTTGAACTTACCGCTTCCCGCCGAGTGCAGGTTTTCTACACAGGGCATTATCGAAAAAAACACAACCTTTACCCCTTTTTCCTTAGCCCTGAATAATGCCAGGTCCCTTGCGTTGTAGTGGATGTGATGAGACCTTACACGGTACGAGTTGGAATCGGCATCAAAGACGAGGATTAATTCAAGGTTAGTAAAGGGCAAAAAAACCGCGGAGCGCAGGCCTGCAACGAGATTGACATCTTCGGAACGCACCCCGTGCCGCATCCTTCGTCTCTCCTTTTGTCCAAGACCGGCATGGTAAACTTCTAAGGCCAGGTAGGGTTTTAAACGTTCGTATGCCCTTGCAAGACCGGGTTCGTGAGGGAAAAGCATGAGGATCTGTTTTCCCCTGCTAAGGGATTTTCTAATCAGTCCTACAGTCAATCCGGTATAGTCCCCTCCCGAGTGAAGGATCACCGGCCTTTTTGATTTATCAATTAGAACCGCAGCCCTTTCCTCATCGGTACGCATCTTCAGATTCCGCAGGTTTTGTTGTTTCTGTGGAGCGCAGGTCGGGGTTCGACGGGGTGGGCGCATGATATCACGGGGAAGCGCCAACCCCAGGGTTTCACCCGGGAAACAAAGATGCTGGTCTGAGATATGAAGACAAAGCTCGATTAGGGAAGTGGGAAATACCCGGTGAGCGATAATCTCTTCTATATCTTTCAAACCGTCCCTTAAGGGCTCGGTTACCGAAACCACACATGCAGGAACAGATTTGCTACCCAGGGGAGCCCTGACAAGGTCGCCGATCCGGGTTGCAATCGAAGAACTATAGGCGAGTGGACCTAAGGGACGCCACAGCGGTATCGCCTTCAAACCGATCAATATCTCAGCCTCAATTGATACCTCAACCCCTGAGCACCGTACTTGTTACGGTCCAAAATAATGTTTTGATGCAAATCGAGAGTATCCGGTATCGAATCACTTCCCACCGGGATGTTCATCTCGCCGATCGAATACTCTATCTCGAACTGGTGTTTTGTTGTATCCCCTTCAACCTGTGATAAAGGCATAGTGTAGGATGCATACCATTTATCCCCTAAGTATTTACCCACGGTAACCTTGGTTGGGGATTCAATAAGACCTATGTCCTCCACCATAATAACATCGGCGCCAATACGCTCCTTGAACCATCCCGACGGTCCTCTTAATACAATATCTATAGGGAATGATGAATATAGTGGTAAATCCGATTCGCTCAAACTGGGGAAATACCCCAGACTGAGATAGGTGATAATATCGGTTTCGGATAATCCAGGGGGGGCACTGAACAGTTCAAATACGGGTTCATTGAGGGTTCCGCTCATGTGAACTACGACCTCCAACTGTTCACCCGAGGCCGATTCGTAATCTGTACGCTTTCGAGCCCAGATATCAAGTTCGGGATTTAGTTCATGTATAGGCGGGAAGATTATCTCCCCGCTCTCCAATTTGAGTACCCTACCTACATAGTAGATGTTCCCTCTCTTTGTACTCAGATTGCCGGTTATTTGAGGAAGTATCTCATCGCGCTGGCTGATGTCAAGATCGGCCTCAACCTCCACATCCATAAGGTTGTTTTTTATCCAGATGTTTCTATCACCCGAGACGTGAATGTCGACGTAGGTTGGAGGGAGGGTGGAATCTATTACGACGTTAGGGGAAGTAACCCATATCTGATCACTTAGACCCCAGCTGATATCGGCTCGAATAATATCTACCTCCCCTGAAACGTACATGGGTGTGTTTTCGGTTCCATTGAGGGTGACCTTTCCGTCGCACACCGCCTTAAGATGACGTTCAGGGCTGTAGGTAACGGTATCGAAAATAAAACTGAAGAAATAACCCGGATCATTCGAGAAAATTTCGTAATCACCGTTGCCCCTTATACGTCCCTGTCCGGAGCGTGCGTTGATCCTGTCAATGATTGCCTGGCCGTTGCTGAAAAGGATATCAACGTCTGCATCGTAAAAATCCAGCTCGAGTACAGGAATAAAAAGTTCAGCATCCCTTACGAAAACGTGCCCCCTTATATCCGGTTCGGCAAATGTACCGAAGACATTTATGTTGCCCGAAACATCACCTTCCCTGACCCGCAGGGTTTGTTCCATCTCCAGCAGACCGAACGGCCATACACCGATATCATCCAGGGTAAGGTTTACGTTAAACCTCTGAATTATGTCGGGATCGGTAAGATCGTAATACATGTTACCGTTGGCCTTGGATTCACCGACTTCATGTATTATCAACACATCGAAATCCAATCGGGTTGCATTCAACTCGCCTGAAATAAAAACGCTATCGGCATCAACTCCTGCTGCGTCAACGTCCAAAGCTCCCAGTTGAAGATACACTATCCTTTGCCCATCAACGTTTTCACGGGTTACAATCTGACCCGAAAGCATTCCTTTCATCTCCTCATTCATACCCAGCATACGGTTAAGGGTACCTAATTCAACGTCGTATATGGAAAGACCCACATACGGTAACCCCGAACCGCCCCAGGAAACGGTTGCCGCAAAAGAACCTTCTTCACCGATAAAAAAGGTTGTCGGACCGAGATAAAGGGAATCCTTAACTACATCAATCTCGAAGGGCAAACGATTCTCGATATTCGTTGCTCCGACCATTAAATTGAGTTTCCGGCAATCGTAGCCGAACATGGATTTATCGAGATCCATTGCCAATTCTCCATGAGTATTAAGGGTAAGGTCTTTCCCGTCGCTTGCCGAAAGCTTCAGTCCCGACTCTTTAATCCGGGCGGAGATATTTAACTCTCGCTGTTCAAGAAGCTCAAGTCCAGCAACATCGAAGTTGGCTGAACCTTTAAGGGTGAGTGGGGCGAAAGAATCAAGCTGAATCTGAAGGCTCGAGAAAACCGTCTCCTCCGAGCGCACCAGCATAAGGC
>WJJO01000237.1 GCA_014729665.1 Caldifarciminota bacterium | reverse complement strand
TCGTTTGAAGCCCTTGACAGGGTCGACCTTTCCTACCTTGGATTCGCCTCGGGGATATACCTTAAAACAGTAGAAGCTGCAGTATCGGAATATAACAAATCGATCGAAGGCAAGAAGTTGAACCTCGCAGGATTTGGAGGCTGTGTAATCGAGGTTCCTTGGGGCAAGGTTCTGGTAACCGGTAGTGCATCGAGTGAAATATCGGGTGAATATAGCCTCATCGTTGACCTCGGCGGGGATGATACCTACAAGGGTTCGACGGCATCACCTGGTGAATCCGGCGGCATCTGCACCGTAGTCGATCTCGGCGGCAACGATACCTACGAAGCCTTGGACTCGGCGGCCCTTGCATGCGGCCTGTTCGGAGTGGGCGTACTGCTCGATCTTTCGGGAAACGATACGTATACATGCCAGGAGTCGGGTCTGGGATGCGCCTGGTACGGAACCGGAGTTCTTGCAGATTTCTCAGGCGACGATTCGTACGTAACCCTGGGAGCCTGGGGGCAGGGGGCCGCTCACGCCGGGATCGGGTTTCTCACAGATATTTCAGGTGACGATACCTACGAGTGTGCGACCCAGTCCCAGGGTTTCGGTTCCACACTGGGTGTGGGGATTCTCATTGACTCAGCTGGAAACGATACGTATCTTGCCTATCCGGACGGCAATCCTTCCCCGCCGTTCAGAAACAACTCGGTATCCTTTGCCCAGGGCACTGGATTCGGCAGACGTGCCGATTACGGTGACGGTCACTCTCTTGCAGGCGGTATCGGTATCATTGCAGACGGTCAAGGCGATGATTCCTACTCCGGGGGCGTCTACTGCCAGGGGGCAGGCTATTGGTGGGCTCTTGGTATCTGCGAGGACAGGTCGGGCAACGACACCTACTCCAGCGTGTGGTACTCACTCGGTTCGGCACCGCATTTCGCAGTAGGCTGCTGCGTGGACCTGGTGGGAAACGACCGGTACAACACCCGGGACGGGACTCACAACGAAAGACTTGTTTCCCAGACACAGGGATGCGCCAGGGACGGCTCGGTCGCGTGGTTCATCGACGGAGACGGCGATGACACCTACTATCACAGAAACCGCTGTGCCGGTTCGGGTGACCTTAACTCCATAGCCTGCTTCTGGGACCGCAGGGGGAACGATACCTACACGTGCGACCGGAATCCGCCTTACCAGAACGACCGTTCATACGGGGCCGGAACGGCCTACGAGAAGTTCGGTTCTTTTCGCGACGAGATGAGGACTGCTGGGATATTCCTCGATACTCAGGGTGATGATACCTATACCGAACTCATGCCGGCGGATGATGACAAGCAAGGTCCGCCGCTCGAGGCGGGAAATAACTCCACCTGGTATCACGAGAATCAAGATCCCAATTCGTTCGGTTTCGGTATTGATATCGAATGGTATCGGTGATCGTTCACTTAAGTACAGACTCAATACAGATTGAAACATCGATATTGATTCAGCGTCTTAACTTGGTATAAAACATTCTGATAACCAGGAGGCGCAGTGAACAGATGTTGTATGATAATTTCAGTGTTAATCCTTACGTCAAGCGTATTGTTTGCTCAGACCGGTCAACTCGGCGGCAGGATTACCGATTCCGAAACTGGCAGGCCTTTACCCGGTGTTGCTGTATCTGTTTCAAAAACCGGCAAGGGTGCATATACCGACCACTCAGGCGTCTACATGATACGGGATTTGCCGGCAGGTACCTGCCGGATTGAGATATCGATGATAAGCTACAAAACCGAGAACCGAACCGTAACAATCCAGGGAGGGGAAACAACACATCTGGACATTATACTCCGTCCGAAGGCAATAGATGTGAAAGGGGTAGTCGTTACACCCGGTCACTACGGTATCTCGCGAGGTTCAGATGATTCTGACCAGTTCCTTACCGTTGATGAGATCAAGACGACAACAGGGGCATGGGGTGATGTTTACATGTCTCTATCTTCTCTTCCAGGTGTCACATCGCACGGCCCAGCCGCACCGATATACGTCCAGGGTGGACGGTCTGAGGAGAACCTGGTTCTTTTTGATAAGGGCTGGGTTGCAAATCCATTTCATATGGATATCGGAGGAGGCGGCGTTTACTCAATCTTCACCCCGCCCTTGCTTTCGGGTGTCAACCTTTACACTGCAGGATTCGGGGCAGAATACGGAGATTGCCTCTCCGCTGTCCTCGACGTCGATACCCGCGACGGCGACTACTACGATTACAAGGGCTCTGCTTCACTTTCTATGTCAAATGCCGAGTTGTTCATTGAAGGTCCCATCCCAGGAACGAATAACCGGTCTGCTTTCATGCTTTCAGGCAGGCGATCGTACTTCGACATTTTGATAGGTCTAAGCGAATATGATGAGGATTTTGAAGTATTTCCGAACTACTACGACTTCACGGCTAAGGTCTCGACAAGGATATCCGTAAAGCACAGGATTGCCCTTACTGGTCTCTTGGCGGCAGATAACGCAGTACTTAAACCAACAGCGCTGGACAGCACCGGAGGGATTATCGGGAACACGGAATGGTATTCTAAGAAAGGGGTTGTTTCTGCAGGATGGTATGCGAGTCCGAGTGAATATCTGAACTCACAGATGGTGCTTTCCGCCAGTCTGAGTGATATCGAGCATCTCCTGGGTGGAGTATGGCACAACGACGAGACAAAGGTTGTCTTTGCACTTCGCGAGGATGTAACCTGGAGCAGACCTGAAAACCACAGGGTAAAGACAGGCCTGCTTGCCGACTGGCGTATTCACGAGGTTTCTGCAAATATGCCCGTATTAAGTCACCGGCTCGAACATCTTCGTATCGACATGCCTTCGGTTGAGATGGATACCTCGCTGGCAGAACCCTTCCTCGGGATATACGTTGCCGACATATGGCAGGTTACCAAAAAGGTGTCCCTGGCACCGGGCATGAGAACCGATTATTTCTTTGCCACCGATGAGATTACTTTTAGTCCGCGCATTGCAGCCGCATTTGAAGCGGGGGAGAAGGTGGTTTTACGCGGGGCGTGGGGGCTTTATTACCAGACACCACCGCTTCTGGAACTTACCGAAGGACATGGAAATCCTGAGCTTTCATCACGCAGGGCTCAGCACATCGTCGGTGGAATCGAGACAGAACTAATACCCGGCTTTACCGTCAGGCTCGAGGGATTTTATAAGTCGTTCGATAGACTTCCCTTGAAAGATTCTACAGGCTCCTTAACGAATGAGGGGGAAGGTTATGCATG
>WJJO01000236.1 GCA_014729665.1 Caldifarciminota bacterium | reverse complement strand
CATGGAGGAATCAAACACTTGACACCTTACCAGAAGTTGTCTATACTAAGACAACCTAAACTAGACGAAGGCCAACATGAGACGCAGTTGGTTGCATAGTACAAATTAAATTGCCGTTTAAAGGGAAAACCGAATACTGCAGGAACAGGCTGTCGATGTCCTTTAATGGTTTGGGTACCGTAAAGCCTTGGGTAAGTCGCGCATCCTCAAACTGGTTAACCTGGGCACCTTCAGGCATTACACGCGTGTCCATGGAACCTGAGAAGGAACCGGAAAAAAGGTTTTCCGCATCGTGCCTGTCCGACACGGCTGCAGTTTTTATAGTCGTATGATAAACGTACTCATGCCACACTTCACTGTCCTTCTCGAAACCCGCATCCTTTATAAGGTTTACCTTCTCGAGACCAAAGGTCAGTAAAGGCAGTGCAATCAGTATCAAAAAACGCTTCATTTCAACCTCCAACAACTCTCCCCACGAGTCCACTGCGTGTACTCGCGGGGACCCCGTAAGGGGTATTTAACGGTTTCGTCATTGTAATTTCTATCTCTGGTTATGTCAAGTAGAAGGGGCAGGGGCGGTTGGCTCCGCCGCTTCGCCTAATGAACCGCCCCTACTTTCATCTCAACTACTTTACCAGAACCATCTTCTTTCCACCCCACGTCGTTACTTCGTACCGCCGCGGGGACCCCGGATTACTCATTTTACTAAAACCATTTTTTTAGATGCTTGGTAATCCTCGGTTTCGAAGCGAACGAAGTAGACGCCTGCGGCGCACTTGCGCCTCAGGTCGTCCTTGCCGTTCCATAGCAGTTCGTGTACTCCGGGTTCAACGTTATCGGAGATCAGGTTGGTTACCACGCGTCCGGTAACGTCGTACACCTTAAGGTCTACGTGAGCGGCGTAAGGGATGGAGTAGCGAATCGTAGTCTTGTTGTTGAAGGGATTGGGGAAGGGCTGGTACAGGCAGAAGGGAGTAACAGTAGGTGTAGGCGGTTCCTCTACACCGGGCATAAAGTATTCGATATCGGATTCAGGCTCCTCGTAGAGCACGTAGCGTACCATGCCTGCATCGTCGTCGTTTGCCAGTTTGATGTCCAGGTCCGAACCCAGGGAGTCTATCTCGAGCGTATCGACGACGAGTGAATCTGCATACACCGATACCGTATCGACCTCGCCCGCCGCGGTCACGATGACTTCTGTGGAATCCGAACCGTCAGGATCACCGTAGAACTCGAGGTAGAGCTTGTAGTCGATGCTGGTATCCAGGTTCTCAACCCGGTACTTGATTGAATCGGCAATAACGTCCACGTCGTAGCTTCCATAGGTGTCCGTGGTGCTGCACAGAACCGTCATGGGGTCGTTGTCGCCGTCCCCGCCGTAATGACGCGCATGGGATACCTTGGTGCCTGACATACCCACGCGTTCGCTGACCACGTAGTAGTTTGAATCAACCTTCCTGGTCCAGCACATCATTAGTTCTGGATCGTCGTTTACGCGGGAAAGCCTCATGCTCGGATTGAAGCAGGAATCTGTTAAGGCTTCGGTTTCCATCTCGTAGGCTATTTCGTCCCAGCAAAGCAGGCTCAGATCGTGATCTGCATCTTCTGCCAGCACGTAAGGTCCGGCGGACGAACACAGGAGGAAATAATCCAGAGGGTCTATTGCGGTATCGGTTCTGGGATGCCATCCGTCAGCGCCCAGGTAGTGGCTTTTGCGAAGGAGCGCCGAGTCGCCCGATACGACGTCTGCGTAGAGTACGTCAACGTTGCCTGCCGATATGGTCATCGACGGGTGGCACCAGGCACTGTCTGAAAGGGTATCGACGTAGGTATTGGCCCCTGAATGGTAGATGAAGATGGTCTTATCGTCGTACTCGAATGCATAATAGGTGTTGTGGTTGGCATCGACGACCATTGCCGGCGCTTTGTCTATGAAGGTGTCAGGATTACTCACGTAGTAAAGGTTGACACCACCGAAGCTGGTGTCAGTGGGTGCGGCCCTTACCTCGGTCAAGGACAACGCCGCAAGATTATACAGCGACTGGCCGTAGGTGGCAACGACACCGACGCAGAATGAGTCTGCGCCCATAGCGTGAAGACCGACCTCTGAGTGTATCTGAATTGGATAACCAGGTCCGTCATAGAAAGGATAAGCACTTTGCCCAGATATGCCGATATCAATCGAGTTGTTGGTGGACGAGGTGTCTCTCCAAACTACTATAGGGATGGTATCGACCATTGCTAAGGTCGGCAGAACGCCTGCGGAATCTACCAGTATAGTCGTATCCCAGACTACACCGTCGTCGGACTCGGCATACTGGACACGGTAGTTCTCGTCAGAGTAGACCATGCCTATCTTGTCATCGTTGTAATCGAATTTGTATCCGGTGTAGCCGGTGGAGTAGGCAAAACCTGAACCGTTGGCAAGGGTGTAGTTCTTCCTTGAGTAGCCGGTCACGGTATCCCCGCTTTCGAGAACCACGCGATACCTGTACTTGAGGAAGGATGACGGGTTAAGGGAAGATGAAGGTGTCCAGGATTCCTCGCCGTCGTAACCGTAGTAAGCAATGGTATAACCATCGTCGTTTACTTCGGTTCCAAGCAGCTTATACGAACCTGGATCCGTTACTGTGGCAACGTTAGTATAGGTTACACCTTCGTCGTATGAAACATCAATCAGGATGTCATCAGGTTCTTCACCGGTGTTCTCGTCTATGGCTGCAGCCCAAGCGATTTCGCCAGATTCACCAGGAATCATAGGATCGTCTATATCAGCAATCAGCAGAGGAATAACGTCTGCAATGTCCCTTGCAGGAGCAATGCCGGGGAAAGGCTTCCGGGCTGTATCTTCAACTATAATAGAAGTGTCACAAGTCAGAGTTCTAATTCCATAAGCAATAATTTGTCCGTAAGGCATGCTATTAAGTGCATCATCGTTATCAGTATATGACTCGGTATTCGTTCCGCCTGCATGATCTATGAGGTGAGGATCATCATACCAAGTGATATTCAAGTCGCCGTTCCAGGGTTGCCTGAATATTTTGAAACAACCCTCATTATCTGCGTTATCTTCCCAAGTCATTTCCACATTACCACTTGACCATGTGGCTGTAAAGCCATCTTCATTAGGAAAACTGGTTGGTGGTGGAACAGCAAACCTATTTGAACCTACATTCTCATGAATTACAACGTTGTAGAGTTCGTCTATGTCACTGCTCGTGTGCCGTGCATCCCAGTCCGACTTGAATTCCACGATAGTATGTGGTCTATCATTGACAAATACTTCCTTCATCTTAACAGCTGCAGCATGCACACTATCAT
>WJJO01000235.1 GCA_014729665.1 Caldifarciminota bacterium | reverse complement strand
GTCTCTGGCTTGATACTCTGCAAATACTCGAGACAGTCACCTAGAACAATGATGCAATCGTGACTTAATTTCTTCTTTTTAAACTGCTCCGCTGGTTTAGTTCTTTCTGCTTGTTTTGTTTTTTGCATCTACTTAGTATAGACAACCAAATTACTATGTCAAATTATCTAATGAATTAAGGGATTTTACACACCGTCAAGTTTTCTTAACACCGCTAACCACCCCCAACCAATCAATTCTATATTTACCGCGTCATGAACCATGCTAGAATTACGTATGAAACCTTATACTATGGCTCGCCTTACCGAGGCGCAGAGAAAGGTGCTTGAAACCTTTAAGTTCAGATGGAGCGTTTTGACCGTTAAGGAAATTTACAAGGATCTGGACGGGAATGTATCCGTAATGACTATACGCAGGGCATTAGCAAGACTTTGCAGTATGCGGATTCTGAAACGCGTGAAAGCCGAAAGGCGGGGGAGAGGTTATTCCGCCGTCTACTGCTGGCTGACCGACGAGGACGAAGAGGAACAGAGAGAACAGGAAGCCGTGGAGAAGACCGAACCCGAACCCGAACCGGACGAAGACGCTCTTGCCGAACTTAACGAAACGATTGCCGCATTCGATAAGGCGATCAAGAAGCTGGAGAAGGGCCTGCCGCCAAACGCGAACCGCTGACCGCCTACAGCGAACCGCGTACAGCTCACCGCTGACCGCATACCGCTCACCGCTGACAGCCTACCGCCTACAGCGAACCGCTGACCGCCGCCAGCCGTCATCCCTGGGTTATTTACATACCAGCCCGGATGTAAGCGAAGCTTGCTCCGTAAATCTCGACGAAGTCGAGATTAGTCAGCCGTAAGTCCGACTCGTCACTTTCACCCCAAACGTCTGCGTGTGTTCCGGTCACGACGCATCCGCCCGGAGACCCCGGGGAATGTCCGTGGAGTTTTGAGTAGGTAAACCTCGCTGCAAGCGAGAATCTTGAATCAAAACTCCTAAAACCAAACCTACGGTTTGGTTAACTATTTGTATAATATTTGAATAGCTTTTGAATAGTTATTGTATAACCTCTGTATAGCTTCTGTATAGTTATTGTACGGCTTCTCGATGAGCTAAATTTTGCGATAGTTACGCCTAAAAACTAGATTGTCATTCCTCTAAAAATTCAATTCAAACTTACTAAATTACTCAATTAAACCTCAATTACTTTAATATTGTTAAACTAGACCTTGACAATGTTAAAATTATTCTTATAATATGGGTATGACGAAGAAGAAACTGATCGGAAAATGCCCTGTCTGCTCCGGCGAGCTCTACATATCCGAGCTAAGTTGCCGGGAATGCGAGGTTAAGATACAGGGTGACTTTGATATCCCTTTATTCTCACGGCTGGATGATAAGGAGCGCGAGTTCATCGTACTGTTCCTGCGCTCTCGGGGTAGCCTAAGAGACGTACAAAGGCAACTTGCACTCTCCTACCCTACGGTGCGTAACCGTCTGGACGCATTACTGGCCAAGATGGGTATCATAACCTCCCGCCCCTCAGACGAGGAGATAGCAGACGTTCTCGACAGGCTCGAACACGGCGAGGTTTCGGCAGAAGACGCTATTAAGATGATTCGCGGTCAGGAAGAAGCCCAGGACCGCGAGGGTACAGCTTCCGCAGCCGAGGCGCGCGCAAAAGACCACGAGGCCGAGATCAGAAAGGTCGAGGCCAAGATAGCTGACAAGCTGGCTGAGATCCGCAGGCAGGAAAAAGAGCTGACCAAGCGAGAAAAGAAACGCAAGCCAAAATCCTAAGGAGGATGCAGTGTCTAAACCAAGACCGATTATCAAAAGAACAAGGCCCGACGACGCCTACATCAGAGGACTTCTGAACGGGTTCTTCACCCGAAGCTGAAGACTACGGGGGCAGTAATGATCGATCGCAAGACCATCAAGCGCCTGTTTGCCGACGGCCTGCTTACAGCAGAAGAGATGGAAAAACTTCTGCAGCTGCTCAGAGGGGAACCTTCCCCTCTTGCGGAGCCTTCTCATGCCTGATTTTGCTCAATCCAACCTCTCCTTCAGGATGATGGCCGCATTCATCGGGATGCGCAACCG
>WJJO01000234.1 GCA_014729665.1 Caldifarciminota bacterium | reverse complement strand
TTCTACGCCCTGGCAGGCATACCCCCGGGAACCTACACACTCGTAATCTCGATGATAGGATACGAGGAAGAACGTGTCCGCCTCACCGTTACCGAGGGCCAGAAGCTGAGGCGCGATTTCAGCCTTGAAACCCGGGCAGTCGGGGTAGAAGGGGTAGAGATTACGGCGGTGCGCGCACGCTTCGAACATGAGGTGGACGTGGGCGTAGAGCATATTAATATCCAGCAGCAAAGGAAGCTGCCCTCCCTGGGTGAGGAGGATGTGTTCCGTCCCCTGGAGATGCTTCCCGGTGTAATCTCAGTATCCGATTTAACCTCCGCTTTCTACGTGCGCGGTGGAAGTATGGATCAAAACCTCGTGGTTTTAGATGACATTCCGGTTTACTATCCATACCATATGATGGGGACTTTTTCGACGTTCATTACCGAATCTCTTAGGGATGCGGATTTGTACACGGGCAGCATACCTGCACGATACGGAGGTGCGGTATCGTCGGTGCTGGATATCAGGATGCGAAACGGCAGCTGTGAACGAATTACTGCGTCCGGAGAACTGGGGCTGATAACTTCCAAGCTGACGGTCGAAGGACCCCTGCCAGGCAAGAAAGGCTCGTGGATTGTCTCAGGAAGGAGGACGTACATAGATGCCTTATCCTGGCTGGTGGAAGAGATTCTTGCGCCCGAATCCTTGTCCTTCTACTCCGTTATTGAGGATTATGTATACTTTACCGTTAATAACAAACCCTTCTATTTCCCTTACCATTTCTATGATATCCAGTCGAATGTAAATATCGATATAAATGATAATTCTCGTATTTCGGCTACGGGTTTTGCGGGAAACGATGAATTCCATCATCAAGACAGCCTCCTGGAGGTTGCATCAACCTGGGGGAACGCCGGTGTCGGCCTGAAATGGCGCTGCGTCTTTTCACCCAGGCTTTTATCTGTCGTTGGAGTGGATATCAGCAGATACAGGGGTTATGACGAATGGAATGAAGTAGAGTTTGAACTTAACGAAGGGGATACTATCGGGTACGAGTGGGACGGAGGTGAGTCAGTACGCGGTATCGGCGTACGCTGGGGGTATTCGTGGTTGCCTGGGACAAGACACCGGGTTAACTTCGGCGCAGACGTAGATTACATAAGGTGTGAAGATGACGGTACAGGTAAACACGGAGGGGTTACGACATATTTCAATGACGATCAGGACAGTTCCTGGCTTTTCGGACTCTATCTCGATGACAAATGGGAACCTGCGCCGTTCTGGGTGGTCGAGGCAGGCTTAAGGGGTGAATACTATAATAAAGGGTATTATTTCAGGATGTCTCCCCGCCTCGGTTTAAAGAGACGCCTAACGGCTGACTGGGCGCTTAAGGCGGGTGCAGGGATGTACTACCAGTACCTGTATAAGAACTACCCTTACAACGAGGAGGAGGTCAAACTACCGGTCTCGTATTATGGAAACTGGGTTATGGCAGATTCAGCGAATCCGCCCCTGCGCTCGATAATTGGAACTTTAGGGAGTGAATACCTGCTCTCAGATAAAGGTAAGATATCGCTTGAGTTATACTGTAAGGATTTGAGAAACATCCGGGAAACCTGCTCGGGACAACCGGGTCAGGGATTTTCGTACGGTACAGAGGTGTTATTCAAGTACGGAACATCATGGCTGGGTTACTCCTACTCGGTAGTAAGGTACCGGTTCGAAGACGAATGGTTCTATCCGCTGCACGATTCCCGGCATAATTTACATGTGGTTTTGAACCTTCCCTTCCCGAAGGGATGGGGTTTAACCTCGACCTGGACGTTGAATTCAGGATTCCCTTACTCCGGTGTGATTGGATTCTATCAATACGTTGATCACTGGGGAAGGGAAGTTTGGTACCCGGTCTACGGACAGAAGGGGGAGTTTCGTTATCCACCCTACCACCGGTTAGATATCGGCGTTTCCAAACGCTTTCCGCTGTTTAAGAAATACGAAGGTTCGTTGTATTTTCAGGTGCTCAACGTTTACGCGAGGGCAAATGTGCTGTTATACGATGATTACTTCGATCAAACGTCAGGCATCAGCTCGAGAAGGGAGATTACGTCTATCAATTTCCCCCTGCCCGTAATGGGGCTGAAGGTAAGGTTCTGATGCGGCATAAGTTCCTTGCGATACTCGTCTTATTATTAGTTTCGTGCGCAACTGAACCCCAGGACTACGAATCCGAACCAAACATCTGCGTAATTTTATCCACTGAACACGGGGATTTCGAACCATGGGAATCGAGGGCAACCGTGGGAAGAACGGTGGTAGTCGGTGATACGGTGCCGGTCGATACTATTAGAGAAGGAGAATACTACAGTTTTCCCTGGGTTGGGATCAGCGGAGCAGAGGTCATATTGTCAAACAATGACACTACGGTTATTCTTGATGAAACTAGTGATCAGGGGTATTACAAATTGTATCCCTTGTATAACTATAGTTTATTTGTCCCCGAGGCCATTTGGGAACTTGAGGTAAATTATCCTGGTTGGCCCGAACTTCATGCCGGAACGCGCTTCCCTGAGGACTTCGAGATTACTCACCCGCCCGGTGATACCTTTTTTTGGGGTGATTCAATAGTATGGAGTGCATCCGAAGGGGCAAAAGGTTATGGTTTGTGGTACACATACCAAAAATCGGGAATATGGTGGCAATACTTTACCGGTCCTCTGGAATCGGCCAGACGAAGCAAGGTAATTCCGCCCAGGGATTACGACGAGATAGTATTCAGGGTCGCCGCTTTAGATACCAACCTGTACGATTACCTGTACTGCGGTTGGAACTTCTTCGAAATAGACGATCCGCGAGACTGGATGCACATCGAGGGAGCATGGGGAGTTTTCGGGGCGCAGACCGTCGTGTCCCGCAGCTACGTATTCTCACCCCAAGATTCCCTTGCAGGCAACTAACTTGATTTAAAAAGTCAAATAGTGGGTAGGACAGATTTAAAGACTGTATTTGACAACCCTTATTTGTTCTATAGACTGATTGTGTGGGAAAATTCAGGCTCATAGTGACAGGATTCGTTCTTTGCACAGGTCTTGTCTTTGCGGCAAAGACAGGCCTGGTTTCAGGATTCGTGCGCGACGCTTCTTCGGGTGAGTTTTTAGGCTACGCCAACTGCTATCTGGAAGGAACCACCATAGGCACGCCAACCAACAAGCAGGGGTTCTACGCCCTGGCAGGCATACCCCCGGGAACCTACACACTCGTAATCTCGATGATAGGATACGAGGAAGAACGTGTCCGCCTCACCGTTACCGAGGGCCAGAAGCTGAGGCGCGATTTCAGCCTT
>WJJO01000233.1 GCA_014729665.1 Caldifarciminota bacterium | reverse complement strand
TAAGGGCTCGGTAAGAAGACATCCCCCAGCAGGTGTTGCGTATTCGGTTATACCCCATTTCGCGGCGAGTTTGAGCTGAGGTTTTCTTCCACGCCCCTGAATCCCTAAAACCTTGCTGCGATCGAGTAACCCTTCTTTTTCAACCTCGGTTTCCGGAAGAAGAAGCGCGGACAACGGCCTTAGGAGTTTCCCCTGTAGATCTGCCTTGCGTTCTATCTCATCCAAGGCTTCCCGATTCTGGCTCATCGGACGTTCACCGACTACCGAACCGGTTGCCACAGCTGAAAAGCCCTCTTTACCCAGGATCTCTTTTGCTTTACGAAGGAACAGTATCTTGCAGTCGATGCATGGGTTGAGAGCCCTGCCGAATCCGTGCGGAGGATTGCCAAGAAGCGGTCTGAACTCATCGACATCGATTTTTATACGTCGAAGTGGAATACCCCACTCGGATAGATACCCCTCCCCCGTAATTATTTCATTACTGCCCGTGTAAGGTATTACGAAATGCAGGGCTTCGACATTCGCCCCTGCTTCGAGGAGTATACGTGCGACAAGAAGGCTGTCCAGACCGCCCGAATAAAGGAGCAGAATCCGTGGTTCAGCCATCAGGTTCCTGTCCGGATATCGGATAGTATCTTACTTTCGGGCAGCCTTTCACGGAGTCTCTGGAGAGCCTTTTGACTGATCTTCGTATCCCTCAGATCGATATACCTGAGGTTCCTGTATCCGCCAAGGATAATCGCGCCTTCCTCCGATATGGATGTTTTACCGAGAAAGATCTCCTGAAGCCTGAACAGGGGATCGATGAATCGGAGATTCAACTCATTAATACCGGTTCCCGAAAGGTTAAGACGCTTCAGAAGGGTAAGTCCCTTCAGATGCTTAAGCCCTTCGCCGGTAAAAGCCCTTGAACCTTCTATGTCGAGCACCCGCATATCCCTGCACCTGGAAAGATTAGCCAATCCTTTGTCGGTCAAACCGGAATACCTCAGCCCGAGGACCTTAAGGCCCCTGCACTTCCCTATGTATCTCAAGGCGGGATTTACCTGATGACAGTCATCCCACCACACCAGCTTCGGGTTCTTCAGGTCTTGAAGATACTTCAACGCCTTATTATCGTATTTAGCAATGGAACCCCTTATCTTGACGGTGGTGAAACCCCGTGATAGACCTTTGTTGATTTGAAAGGCATTGATTACAACGGAAGCAGGCATCCCGGAATCAGAGATTGAAGGTTGGGTTTCGGTTAGGTTGATTCCTGCAAGTTTGCCGCCAACAAAAAGAAGGCCGTCTGCTATCCTGTAATCTATCCTTCTCTCGCCCTGCCAGAGATACAGGAATTCACCGAGTTTAAGAGACCTCTCATCCACGGCCAGGGTCGATTCATCCTTGTATTCAGCGACACCGTCCCTCAGGACTTCAAGCTCAAACATATGCCTCCTCGTGATTGCAGCCGAATTCAGGAATCGGGACTGCCCACGAAGCTTATCTTAACTTCCTTGATATCCCACAGGTGATCTAGCTTCTCGTGTATCTCCTCTTCGATATGGGAGGCAAACTTGTGGTCGGGCGTTAAATCGAGATCAATCGTAACTACACCGTCGCGAACGTCAAAGTCCTGCAGAAGCTGCATCCTTACTATAGATGCCCCGGTAAGGGGATTGAGAACGTTGCGTAATTTACGGAGTACCTTATTCGGTGTGGTCGGTTCCTTCTCCGCTAACCCGTGCTTTTCTTTCCACTGATCGATGGCGGACTTGAGGGCGTCTATCGCAAGGACTGCGCAGTGCATCTTGACCGGAGGCAGACCGTCCAACTCGTCTGCGGCCTGCTTCCAGGTAACCTTATCCGCCTGCTCAATCGTTTTGCCTTTAACCATCTCGGTAAGTACGGATGCCGTGGCAATATTCGATGCACACCCGAAGCTTTCGAACTTAATGTCGACTATCTTATGGGTCTTCTCGTCTACCTTTAAGGAAAGCTTAAGCATGTCACCGCAGGCAGGGCTTCCTTCCATGGCCGTGGCGTCGGCATCATCAATTTCCCCGACGTTGCGCGGGTTCTTGAAATGTTCTATAACCTTCTTCGAATACGGTAATGCCATCTAGTCCTCCTCTGGTGTTAGCGGAGAGAGCTTTCTAAGATCCGTTACCACCCTCTTGAGAATCTTGATAGATTTATCAATCTCCTCGGTTGTATTGAATCTCGAGAAACTGAAACGCATTGAACCGTGGGCCTGTTCGTGCGGTCTGCCCATAGCTAAAAGAACGTAGGATGCCTCAAGGGCCTTGGAAAAACAGGCAGAACCCGTGGCTGCCGCAACACCTTCCATATCCAGGTGGAGGAGTATCGACTCACCCTCGATGTAATCGAATGTTACATTAAGGATATGCGGCGCACCGTTATCGGCTGAACCGTTAAGATGTACCCATGGAATCGAGGAGTCGATGGAGTTCCACATCTTACTCCTGAGCTCTCCAACTCTGGCTGTGTGTTCAGGCTTAATCATAGATATCGCCTTTGCCATGCCGACTATCCCGGGAAGGTTCTCCATTCCGGGTCGAAGCTCGAACTCGTTGTACCCCCCGTACATCAACGATCCTAGTTTGAGTCCCTTCCTGCGGAACATGGCCCCGACACCCTTGGGTCCGTGTATCTTATGGGCGGTCAGCGAGGCAAGTGAAACGTACATCTGTCCTACATTGAAAGGTACGTATCCCCAGCCATGCACCGCGTCGACGTGAAAGGGCACGCCTTTTTCTTCGCATATCCTTCCTATCTCTGCAACCGGCTGAACCGTTCCCACCTCGTGATTGACGAGGTGAACCGAACACAGTGCGGTATCAGAACGAAGCGTACTGCTGAGTTCATCGACCTTGACGAATCCGTCCTTATCTACACCCACCAGTGTCAGCTCCACCTGACCCGCCTTTTCAAGGGCTCTAAAGGTATTAAGCACTGACTCATGCTCAATCGCGGTGGTAACAACATGACGCTTGCCTTTCTTCGATCGTATAAGGCCCTGGATAGCCAGGTTGTTTGCCTCCGTACCCCCTGACGTAAACACTATCTCTTCGGGTTCGGCATTTATCGAACCGGCTATGATTGCGCGAGCTTCCTCCAGCTTCTCCTTTGCATCAAGCGAGGCCTGGTGTCCGAAATGACCCGTGGGCGCTGCGAACTCTTCTGTAAAGTAATGCTTCATCTCCTCCAGTGCCCTTTGATCGACCCTTGTTGTGGTTGCGTTATCCAGATATATCTCGTTCACTCCCTATCCTCCTCGGTTAAATCAGATTCGACATCCTTGAGGGCTCGCGGCAGGAACCAGCCCGATCTTTTCAACCTGCGATTGAGGATATACAGGAATACCCAGTAAACAGCGAGGGCTGCACCGGCTGCGGTAAAGGTTGCCCAACTTGCGGCTTGGAAGTAATCGGCTATAAGCCATGCCGCAAGGGGAACAAAAACCGAACCAACGAATATTAAAATCGATGAGACGATTGCAGGCCCTGAGTGGAAAACCACTAAAACCTTATCCCCTTCGCTAACACCCCTTCCGGCCTGGGCTATCAATATCCTGTGTCTTCCCGCGGGAAAACATATCCGGTGCTGAGCGCATGAAGAACAACTCGCGTGCTGCTTCATCCTCACCTTCACCAAAGGACCCTCAACGCTGGTTACCTCTCCATATTCACTGGCCTTACCCATCTCTACAATTCCATTAAGATTATTCCTCGGTTCAACATCTCGTTAATTATAGGTTTTTGGTAGGATTTGTCAAGCATGTGACTTCACTTAAGTACCCGTTGTTTAATATACCCGCCTTGAGAAACCTCTTTTCTGCATACATCCCGAATTCTAGCATCAGCTAATTTTCTGTCAACCCTTACTTCACTTCAATCTTAGTCTTCGATTAAGATTGAAGTGAGACCCAAGAATATCATGAATGTGATTTCTTCCTGACAAAGAAGTAATCAACAAGATAAGCTAAAGCAAGAATTGTAACTGCAACGATCAAAGCAACGATTCCCGCGACCAGGCCGAAGGTTGGCAGCCAGCCAAACCAGATAGCCACCACCGCACCCTCACCTGCGATGATGGACGCAACGACAGCCCAGCCCGGAACCTTCCTGAAATACAGCGCAGCAACCGTCGCAGGTGTAAGCACGATAAGCCCGGCAAATGAAGTCTTAGTAAGGAGTGTGAAGAAATCCATACGTTTATCGAAGCCTGTAAGGATCAGTACAACAACCAGGATGCATAAACCAAGGGTCAGGAGTCGGCCCCAGGTAACCTGGTTCCTCTTGATTCCCGTATCCCGTGCAAGCATGGTGGAAAGTGCCAAAAGCTGGGAATCTGCGGTGGACATCAATGCCGCCAATGCTCCGGTCATGACAAGTGCGTGTACCCAACCGGGAGCGAAACGCGCAACCATTGCCGGAAGTATCATATCGGCCCTGCCCGGATCGAGGGATGTCCCGTTAGCCCAAACACCTATTAGAACCGGTGCCAGAAACAGGAAACTTACTAAAAGCGGGTAAAGCCAGGTAGAAACCTTTAATGATCTCAAGGACCTTGCCGTGTAGAAACGGGAAAAAAGCTGAGGGAATAAAGGATTAACGAAACTCCACAGGATAATGTAGGAGAACCACTTCTGCGGGGTGAAGAAACCCTCCGTACCGGGACGCATAAAAAGGTCGGGGGATGCGGCATAGGCCTTCTCGGATG
>WJJO01000232.1 GCA_014729665.1 Caldifarciminota bacterium | reverse complement strand
GACACACTCTCCCTGCTTGCCGCGATTGCCGCACTTTTTGCACAGACAGGCAAGGAGAAAAAGGCAATCGAAATAATCGGTTTCATTTTAGAGCATCCTGCGGCGTCGGGCGACTTTGCCGAACACGTCCAGGGAATAAT
This sequence comes from Caldifarciminota bacterium, assembly GCA_014729665.1. Taxonomy (GTDB): domain Bacteria; phylum Hydrothermota; class Tepidihabitantia; order B3-TA06; family B3-TA06; genus WJJO01. The sequence continues at coordinate 2,168 of WJJO01000232.1, read as the reverse complement.
CCGTTCGATGAAACCGGAGCCGGACGATAAGAAGATAGCGAATGCGCGCAAAGCGTGTAAGGAGTGTGATTATCAGGAGCTTATCTCAGGGATATTGAAGGATTTAAGTGAATAAAAAAAAGAACCAAACTGTAGTGATAGTGAGAGTCACTGAATGAAGGATGATTTTAACCGGTATTCTAAGGGGTACAATGAGTGCAACCAGCCCCTCAAGACCACCCGGTGTCCCGAGTGCGGAACATGGATGCAGGACGGCTGGATAGCCGCCGGGCGCGATTCCGTGGGCTGGCACACCGAACAAAAGTTCCTTTCACGGAAGGAACACGTTCTTAAGGTCGGGTTCGGACCGAAATGGGCGCAGGCAAAGCACTGCCCAAACTGCGGCACTGTGGTTTTCCGTTCACAAGGCTTCGAGGAGGCTAGAGAACACCCGGAACGTTTCACCCCCAGGCGTTTTAAGACTGTTCTATTCCTCGTAATAGGGATATCACTGCTCGTTCCGCTTTTACTGCTTGCAGTGCTCTGGTGGACGGGGAATCTATAGACTCTTTATACCCAGCTCAGGCAGCACAGCCCTGGCAAAGGTCTCCGCATCCTCCACGACAGGATTGTGTACCGCACCCTTAACTCGCAGATGCTTCAAGTTCTCGAAACATCCCCCGTACCGGTTGACGAACTCCGCCACCTGTCCGAACGTCTCTTTAGGGATAGGGAACAGCGAAGGAACCTTGACCCTGGGCCGTTTGAGTAAATCCGTTGACCTTTCGTACAAATACATAGACCGCAGAAAAGCCTCCATTACCCGGGTGGGAACCTTCTTGAGCCGCCTTTCGGTGTAGCCTGTACCTTCCTCATCCTCCAGCGGGAACACCCGCATTAGTATCGAACGACCGAGACGGGTCTTAAACATGAACTTCCAGAGTACATCCTTTATCACGGGATAAAGCAGAAGATAGAAGTATGCGGGCATGAAGGCGTGCGGTTCGTTGATAATCAGGAAGTCCAGCCTTTCCGGGTACTTGTACGCATACTCCATGACCACGTTCGCGCCTATGCAATTGCCCATCAGGTAAATCCTCCTGAACCCGAAGTGCTGTCTGAAACCCTCGATCCATCTGACCTGATCGTCTATAGTGTAGTATCTGCCTCTCAAGGGCGCCTCGCCGTAGCCGGGCCAGGCAAGCTGAAATACCTCGAAGAATGGAGAGAGGAAGGGGAGAATACCGTCGTAGGTGCGCTCGTGGCCTGCTATGCCGTGCACGCATATCAGGGGTTTTCCCTTGCCTGTCTGCCGAAAACTAATCTCCTGGTCTCCGACGTTGACTCTCGGGAAGGGCATGGGTGGATAATAGGGGGATAGGACTATGTGTCAAGGAGAAACGGCTGACCGCTTACCGCTCACCGCCGATAGCCGAATAAGGATGTTTGATTTACTAGCTAACGTTCCTCATATTTTAATGCTTTTTTGTCTTAATATTCCTTTTTTTCGATTTTCACTATTTCTCCAGAATCCCCACCATCCAGCACCAGTGTATCTGTCTCTGCGCATTTGTATGACCATAACAGCGGCAACAAGAAAAATCCCCACAACCACTACTGAAATGGCAGCAGTAAGAATCAAACCAATAACACTCAATTTAATTAACGGTAGTGTGCCAATTGTCGTGGTAATTCAGCTGAGTATAATGGAGCTAAGGAAAGAAAGGAGTTTCCATGAGCGCAAAGAACCGGTTTGAAAAGGAAGAAGAGCCATTGGTTGCGGCGTTTCGCAATGAATTAAGGTCAGCGATGGAGCGGGTTCTCAGGGCGGAGCTTCCTTATAGGTCGCTACCGGCGGCGCACCAGGGACATAGACCTTGCGATAATGAAGTTGTATCTTGCCGGGGTGAACACCCGCCGCACCAAGAAGACTCTCAGGCCGCTTTCAGGTAATGCGGAGCTTTCAGCGAGCACTGTTAGCCGGATAGTATCTGTACTCAAGGAACACTTCGAGACCTTGCGCAGGCGCGTGAGGCTTACAAGGAGTTTATAGGGAAGTGGCGTTCCCGTTCACAAGAGGTAGTAAAGAGCCTTGCGGAAGCTGGAGCAGAGCTTCTGAGCTTCTTTTACTTTCCTCAGACCCAGTGGAGGAGCTTGCGGAGCACCAACGTAATAGAGCGATTGTATGG
>WJJO01000021.1 GCA_014729665.1 Caldifarciminota bacterium | reverse complement strand
TCTCCACGCATTACTCTCTCCATCTCAACCATTAGCCGCTCTCGATGCCTGATTATTGCTTCCTTCTCAGGTAAAGTCATATTCATATCCTCCTTGTCTCTAACTCTACCTGAGACGCAATTCATTGCAACCTACAGATAAAACGAGCAGGAAACTCAATTAACCTCCTGTGAATTAAGATGTATTATAAGGTTTAGACGATAGGAATCAAGCGTTGGTTAACAAAAGCTCTCGATAACAATCGGATATTGAGGAAAACCTGGATTCTGTAAAGCTGACTATTGGAATCGTAACCTGCATAAGATTCAGGCGTCCGGACAGAATCGCTATGGCGATTCTGCCCGGTAATAAATTGCCCCCGGGGCAAAGCCGCCGGGGGCATCAAGTTGGAGGAGGTAATATTACTTGTCGATTAAACCATCCTTCAAAACAACTTAACAGAAGGCCGGCCTCGAGTATTCACAATCTCGCAAGGTGATGTGTTCAACCCAAGAAAGGACCAACACCTTCGGCTGTCATCGAGGCCGGCCGCTCCGTATAAGAAGGGTACGAAGGAGACAAAATTAACACCCCAAGATTTTGTGAAACAAAACCTTGGGGACCCCGGATAAAAACTTAACGATTTTACCCGGTAAAATCGCTTGGAGTCTTGAATAATATCATGGATCTTAATATTTATCTGTTTTGTAAATCTGATGAACTTAAGAATTAATTGACTCAATTAAACCTCCGACCTGAAAGATTTCATATCCGTTACCAGCAAATTAGACGGAATCCAACTCATTAAGGTTCGTAAATGAAAGCCAACCACAAGGTTGACTTCAGTATTGATCCGCGATCTTTTATCCGATAGGATAAAAGGAGCGCTAAATTCTGAATAGGTACACTATTTTGCCGTAGACATTAAACTCACTGGCGTTCACGTAGAACGGATTCGTGGTCTCAGGATCACCTTCGAGGTCGAGGGAGGATGCGAGGTAAAGGTAGCTTAAGGGCGCTATCTCCCAGGTCATGAGAAGCTGCTGACTGTATCTTTCGGCATCGGTGTTCTGCTGGGCATTTAACCTGAAGCTGAGACGTCTCGTAGCCGTATAGCGTATACCCTCGCCTGCAGTCCACATCACGTCTGGATATATCAGGGTATCAGGTCTCCAGTCCTCATAAAGAACCCTGCGGAACGAGGCGTATCCGGTAACAAGCAGGTTCTTTGCAATCCTTAGACCGAAGTTCGGGTTTGCCGATACTACATGGCCATAGTACTGAGGAATGTAGTTTGAATAGACGTACTGGTCCCTGTAGTTGAAGTTAACTCCCCCGTAGAATCTCTTGGCAGAGTTTGACGCAAAGCCTGCCCCTGCACTGCTTGACAAACGCTGGCGGTCCTCCTGCCATACGTATCTGTAGCCTGCGGAACCGTCGCCCCAGACCGTCCAGTTGTTGGCAAGTGTTACAGAGCCACGAGCGAACACGGAGTAGGACCACAGCGTGTCCTCCAGCCGCCTGCTGACGTGTGGATAGATACCTGTAGAAAGGAAACGCAGCCACTTATCGTTCCAGGAAGTCTGATACTCGACATCAAAGCTGGTTCCAATCCATCCCGGATCGCTCATTATTCCTGCCGCGTTAACGTCGGCAAGGCTGTCGGTATAAGTGACGTCCGCGGAGTAACTCAAGAGACCGTCCCGGTGAATGTTTATAGCAGCCATGTCTCCGCCCCTGCGCATCATGGAGTCAGGCGTCCCTGCGGTATCCGTATACAGCGTCCGCGCATATGAGCCGAAAATCCCCCAGTGGTCGCCGAAATGCAGGTCTGCGTCCGCCCCCACCACATGATCCGCCTCGTAAGGACCCTGAACCCGGTCACGCGAAGTGGCTATTACTCCAATCTTCGAACGTTCGAGGACGTCCTGGGTCAGCCGCAGGATAGAGTAAATATAGGAAGGTTCTGTCTGATCCTGACCGTACCAGTCGGTGTAGGAAGCCTGTCCTGTCAGGGCTTCCAGAACGCCAATTTCAGTACCTCCGACTTTTCCGGTAAACTTACCGCCTCCGTATATCGGTACCTCTGTCCCGTCATCCAGCCTCTTTCCTATCCTTCTTGTATATACGAGGCTGAAATACGGAAACCCGAATATTGAGGCTCCCTCGGTAAAGAACGGACGTCGCTCGGAGAGCCACATCTCGTACTGGGAAAGGTTAATCTGCTCGGGGTCCACCTCTATCTGACCGTAGTCCGGGAATGTAGTTACGTCAAGGGTAAGATTGGTAGCAACGATGTACTTGTAATCAAGGCCTATGACTCCATTATCCCAGGGTACCAGAGAGATGTCTTCGAATCCTGCACTGTCAGGGTATGGATTCTTCATGTACATGGTCTGGGTAAGATGCGGCAAAAACTCCATGTGAAGTCCCGGCTTAACCCCCCGGATGCCTGTGAGGGTGCCGAATCTTTCGATCATGGTTCCCTGACCGAAATCCTCCGGTTTGTAATCCGCCCACATAACCCTTTCGTACTTGTTATCCAGCCATCGGGAAATACATAAGCCCCAGTTCTGTTCCTGCCCTGGTTTGAACCGGAGGGTCTTGACGGGATGGCTATCTCCGCGAACCACCCGTACTCCTCGATTGAGGTTTCGACGTACCAGACCCCGTCCCAGGAGTTATCCTGCCAGCTGCCGCCGTGCGAGAGATACGAGTCCCTCTGGTTTCCCAGGGGGTTGAACGCGAAGCGGAATCCGTTTCTATCGTCGTTATATGTGTCTATCGTTATCGTGATATCGTCACCGTCGCCTACCGATTCGCGTGGAACCAGCCATGCAACCACCTGGTCCGGTTCCGAGTAGTAACAGAAGAATCCCATGTAAAGGAACTTCTCGTCGTATAGAACCACAACCCTTGTATCCTCGGATGCAGAATCGCACAGCACGGGCCAGCTTTCGTAGAAATCTGCAAAACCGGGGTTATTCTGCCAGCATGCCTCGTCGAGGATACCGTCGATTACGGGCGGCGCTTCGACGTAAGCCGCTTCAACCGATCTTCCCGCTGATTCGCTTGCATCCACAGCTACGGCTTCGCCGTCAGGTTGTAAAAAAAGGAAGAACACTATAAAAAAGCTCATGCAGCCTCCGACTCCAGAAAGGATTCATAAAGATTTAATACAATCTTTAGACGCTTTTATATCTGTGAAGGTTGGCAGTTCTTTTTACACCTGACAATACTTTTTCGGGTTTCAATCGAAAAATATAGCCACATGACATCTATTAATATCTGACATGGAACCTCACGGATGAATGTTAAGGGAATTAAGACTTACTCGTCCTCAGCCGTTGATGCTTCCTCTTCTTCTGGCGGATACGGATCGCGGTTGCGGCCGAGAACGTGCCAGTGAAAGCTTCCCGGTTCCTCCTGCTCCTCGTTTCTGAGGTCGATTATCTCCACGTGCCTGAAAAGGTTCACTATCTCTACCGCGTCGCAGTAATGGGTGATTTTGCCTCCGGACTCATAGGTATTCTTCTCGACTTCTTTTCCTTTTCCGTAGTTGGAGTTACGGGTCGATGCAAGGGTCAGGTAAAAGAAACCGTCCTCCTTGAGATACGCCAGAAAGACCGTCAGTCTGTCCCTCAGTTCCTGATGCGTCCTTTTGTATATGTTGTTGTAGGCGAGAGCAAAATCGTAGTAGCTTATCTTTATCTGTGAAGGAATATTTATCAGATTGGCTTTCAGGTTCTTTTCATCCAGCTTGTTTGATATTTCAGCCGATCTTCCGGAATCCAGTGAAAAAACCGTAACATCGAAGCCTTTAGAGGAGAAGATTTCCACCGATTCCCCGGACTCCGCACCAATCTGCAGCACGGTCCGTACGCCCTGTATCTCCAGGAATGTCAAAAGGTTCTCTATCCGTTGAGTTAACCCTATCAAAGGCACCTTTTCACCCCCCTTTTTCGCGATACCGAAACGCCCTCGGCCTTCCTGAAGTTAACGAGGATGCGGTCACTTTTAACCTAGTCTTCCTTCCTGCGCCTTGATGATCGTCTTCTGCACGCTGCACCTGATGAGCCTCCCCAGATGAGGAGAATCCCCAGGATGAAACCGAAGTCGTACCAGCCGCCGTTGTTGGCGCGTTCGTATATCTCGACTGTTTTCGAAAAGAGCGAGATTATGAAAGTTACAACGACTATCATCCCGTGCCATAGACCGGCCCAGAAACCTGCAGGATTTGTCTCGTGCCAGCGTACGTCGCCTGCGGCACAGCCCGTGAAGACCAATAATGCTATCATTGCGATTACCAACGCACAGGTTGTGATGTTCTTTTTCATTTTAACCTCCAGGTGAAATATAGCCGTAATATGGAATTAGTCAAGTAAAGAAAGATAGATGCCTTCTAGGTTTCTGCAATCAATTCGATTTCATCGAAAAGGGCCGTATGACAGCCGGTTTTTCTCCCGAGATTGACATTTGAAATGTTTACCCTAAAATAAGCCCATGCAGGTTGAGATATACGATACACTCTCAAGGAAGCGTAGACCGCTTGAACCTGAGAATAACACCGTCCGCATCTACCACTGCGGGATGACCGTGCAGGCGCGTCCGCACGTCGGGCACCTCAGGGGCTACATCGTGATGGACGCGTTCAGACGGTTCCTGCGCCATACCGGCTACGAGGTCAAACTTGTCCAGAACATTACCGATATAGACGACAAGGTCATCGAGAAGTCCCGGGCGGAGGGGATAGACTGGCGGATGCTCGCGGAACGCAACACACGTGAACTGCTGGACGTTACCGCAGCGCTCAACATCGAACCGCCGACCGTGATGTCGCGGGCTACACAGCACATCGAGGAGATAATCGACCTGGTTAAAAAGATAATCGATGCCGGCCATGCCTACGAGGCCTCGGGAGACGTATACTTCGACGTGCGATCCTATCCGAAGTACGGGAAGCTCTCGGGCAAGAACGTAGACGACCTGATGGAAGGGGTGCGCAAGGACGTTGCCGACAACAAGCGCGATCCCCTGGATTTCGCCTTGTGGAAGGCGGCCAAGGAAGGCGAACCCTTCTGGCACTCGCCCTGGGGCCGTGGGCGTCCGGGCTGGCACATCGAGTGCTCGGCCATGTCGACCCACTATCTCGGCCTGGGTTTCGACCTGCACGCGGGCGGCGAGGACCTGGTCTTCCCGCATCACGAGAACGAGATAGCCCAGTACGAGTCAGCCACGGGCAAGCCGTTTGCAAAGGCGTGGATGCACGTAGAGATGCTGAACCTTCGCGGCGAGAAGATGAGCAAGTCGACAGGGCACGTAGTGCTTGCCAAAGAAGTGCTGGAAAGATACGAAGCGAATGTACTCCGCCTGTATACGCTGCGCATCCACTACCGCGCCCAGACCGAGTACACGATGGACGGGATGGATGAGGCCCGCTCCGCATGGGAGAGGATAACCAACTTCCTTGCGGAGGTTAAGTCGGCCTTAACCGAGCGCTCTGTTGCGACCTCCTACCCCGAGTTCGAGGCAGCCCTGGCTGATGACTTCAACACCCCCAAGGCCGTGGGCCTGATATTCGACCTCGTACGAGACGGCAACGAGGCACTTGCCGAAGGCGGCACCGAGAATCTGGCGGATATCTCCTCGAAGCTCAACCTAGGTCTCAAGCTTCTCGGATTCGAGCCTCTTGAAAAGCAGGATTCCAGTGATGAATTGGATAAAATCCTTGCTCTGGTGGCGGATTTCCGTGCGGAGCTCCGCGCCGCAAAGGCCTTCGAGTGGGCGGATAAGCTGCGCGCGATGCTTGCCGAATCAGGTCTAGAGATAAAAGATACTAAAGACGGAACGAGGATAAGATTCAAATGAATAAAGAAGACAAACAGTATTCAGGGGGGCAGTCAGAGGGTACGGGTGAGGTCGTACCGTTACGGATAGCCTCAACTGCACAACTTGCACGGATAATAGATGCGGCAATGCTGAGGCCGCAGGCCACACGCACCGAGGTCGAGGTTTTTTTAGAAGAAGCGCTCCTGTATAACTTCGGGGCCGTGTTTCTGCACCCGACGTGGATAGGCGATGCGCGGCAGATAGTGAAGGGGACGCCTGTGAAGCTCGGCATAGCCATAGGCTACCCTCACGGCGCGCACCTCACCGAGACCAAGCTTGCCGAGATAGACCAGGGTCTGGAGATGGGTGCAGACGAGTTCGACATGGTCGCCAATATCGGCAGACTGCGCTCGGGCGAGCACATGTCCGTTGCCAAGGAGCTCGAGCGGTGCAGACGAAGCGTCGAGGATAAGATATTCAAGGTCATCATCGAGACAGGATGGCTCTCAGACGAGGAGAAGAGGCTTGCCGCGCACATCGTTGCAGACGCCGGCGCCGATTTCGTCAAGACCTCCACAGGGGTCACGGCACCCGGTGCAACCGCCCCCGACGTTGCGCTGCTCTTCGAGGCTATCAAGGGCAAGACAGGGGTTAAGGCCTCCGGCGGTATCCGTTCCCTGGAACAAACATTAGAGTTGGTTAAGGCCGGGGCCACACGTATCGGTACCTCGTCCGGCAGGATTATAGTTGAGGAAGCAAAAAAAAACTTATAACATTTTTACCCGGCGGATTGCCGGGCAGGTCGTACTTTGGGCGAGACGATCTGAATGAAAAGAAAATAAACAAAGAAAGGATAAGCCGTGGATTTTACGTTAAGAAAGGCATCTGGATTCAGCCTGATGCGGCACTCCCTTGTAGAACGGAACAAGAACTCCAATCTATTGACGGTCATCAGTTTCATTTGCGGACTCAACACGCAGTCGGCAAGGGCGGCATATGTGTCTTTGTGGTCCAGGATAAGGAACTTCAAACGGAGTCAGTACGATAAAGCGCTTTTTACCGACAAACGACTCATAAGGACTTGGCTGATGCGCGGTACGGTGCACACAGTGCCGCGAGGCGAGTACCCAGTATACCAGAAAGCGTTGGAGTCGTATCAGGTTGCAAGACGGGAGCGGGGGGAGCGCAACCTGGAGAAGATGGGATTCGGACTCGAACCGAAGAAGCGTACAAAGCTCGAAGACAGGATTGCAGAACTCCTCACCCACGATTCACTTACAATCAATGAACTACTGGATGAGACTAAGCCGATACTCGAAGGCTTACCTTATAAGGGCAAGCGTTGGCGGATAGTGCACGCAGTCAGGCTTCTATCGAACAGGGGAATCGTATGTCATGCCGAGCACAAGGGTTCATGGTACCACTTCAAAGAAAACAGGTTCACAAGCTTGCAGCACTGGCTGAAAGGTCATAGATCTTCCAAGGTAGACGGGAACGAGGCACGAGCCAAACTCGCTCTCAAGTACTTTACAGGCTACGGCCCGGCAACACTTGCCGATTTCATCTACTGGTCAGGACTCAAGTCTCCGGACGCAAAAAGGGCATTTGAGATAATTAAATCCAAACTGGTCGAGGTCACCATCTCGGGTAGAGTCAACTGGCTTCTTGCACAGGACGCAGACATCCTCGAAGGAATCCCTGAATCAGCCGACTATCCCGTGCGGTTCCTGCCCGAGTTTGACTCTCTCGTAATGGGGCATAAGGATAAGACCCGAATCCTTTCAGACGAGTGTCGAAAAAAGGTCTTACTTCGGCTCGCGGACGTTGCCCCGGTGTTCCTGGTTAGAGGCCGGATAGCCGGTACATGGAAACATAAGATGAGTGATAAATCTTTCGAGCTGGAACCGTTTGAGAAACTCGGCAAAAAAGAACAGACGTCCGTCGATGAGGAGTTTGCAGGGCTGCGGGGGTTTATGGAAAGGGATTAAACCACAGGGGACACAGAGGACGCATAGAATAAACCGGGTACGGACAATACTTAAACCGTAACGTTTTTCATAGCGTTTTACACCCATATCCAACGAAACTGAGCACACCCTCTCAGATAATCCGTCTGCCGCTGAACGCATACCGCTGACGGCTTACATGTATGCTTTACCGAAAACAATGACCCCGAAAATATCAGATTGGCGGAGATTAGCTGACGGACAGGTAATTACCTTCTTTCCAAGGGGAAGTGTAAGGATTGGAAACTCGATACGATGCGAAGCAGGGGCCGATGGGTCAATCCCCCTTTTATTCCCCCTTGCTAAGGGGGACAATTTCGTTATGCGAAGCGTACATGCGATTTCAGAAAGGTCTAAACCTTAACACGGGGAACATCCTCTCAGGTACCAGACAGGCTGTGAGAGCCTGTCCTCCATCGCTTTCTCATTAGGATTCGGAGTATTCCATAACCTCCCTCTCGACAGGGCGAAGTGCCACCGTCTGGTAAAGGAAGCCTCTGCGGAGAAGAGACAGGTGGGGGTGTAAAATGTTGGACATCCTCTCCCCAAAGAAGGAAGAAATAATTCCCCATCACTACATCCTACGGTATACTTTATCTTTGAATATGCGGTTGGCGGTTAATGAAACTATTTGTTCTTCTTACTAGTTGTTTTCTTATTATTATTCGAGTTCTCCCTCTTCCTGAAGATGCTTCCCCCGATGAACTCCCGCAGTATGGAGGCCGGAGGCACCGCTTCGTCGTCTGCAGGCATGACCAGTTCCAGAAGATCGAGCATCCTCTGGGCTTCTGCTTTGTATCCCTTTGCCTTCACCGTCCGCAGAAGCTTTATTGACTTGTTGCGCATTACGGACAGCTCATATATAAGGGCGGAGTTAAACATCTCGTCGGCCGTTTCCTGATATGGAAATATATTCATCTCCTCACCCCTGCGGACAGAGGGCCAGCGTTTGAGGGTTTCGGTGGGCGTGTGGTCGCGGTACGAGTAGTCGCGCATCATCCGGCGCAGCATCCTGGTATCCGATGTGGAGACCATACGCTGGTCATGGTAGTTCAGCTGGGTCAAGGCCGAAACGTAAACCCTGAACTTGAGGTGTTTTGGAACCGCAGAGGTAAGCCGGGGGTTAAGGGCGTGGATTCCCTCCACGATTAATATCTCGTCCGGAGCAAGGTTTAACGTTGTTCCGTCGAAATACCTTTTTCCCTTCTCGAAGTCGAAGCGCGGTCTGTCGACTGTCTTTCCCTCGAGTAAAAGAACCAGTTGCTGGTTGAAGAACTCGAGGTCGACCGCTTCGAGTGTCTCGAAGTCGGGCTTACCATCGACGTCAAGGGGTGTGCGCGAGCGGTCGAGGAAGTAGTCGTCCACTGAAAGTGGCAGAGGCCTGAGACCGTTAACCCTGAGATGTACGGCAAGGCGTTTTGCGAAGGTCGTCTTGCCCGCGGAAGACGGGCCTGCAATCAGCACGATACGCGGCAGGATTGGTGTGCGTGAAATTCTGTCGGCAATCCTTGCGATTGCCTTCTCGTGCAGGGCCTCGGCAATGTTGACGAGTTCTGCAGACTTTCGTTCGGCAATCATCTTGTTCAGCTGACCGATATCTGATATCCTCAGGGCCTCTCCCCACTCCTCGTAGTGATGAAACACCAGGAAGAGCTTGGGCTGCTCGACGAACGGGGGAAGTTCGGGGAAGCTTGCAGGTGTTGGGAACCTGAGGATAAAACCCGGCGGGTAGTAGCGAAGTTCGAATGCCGCCAGGGAACCTGTCGAAGGAACCAGGGGTCCCCTTGCCCAATCTGTAAAATCGGAACACCTGTGGATATAGTAGTGTTCTTTTTTTGCATGCACCAGAAGCGCAAGTTTGGAGAAGTTTTCGTTTGCCTTACAAATCTTTTCCAGTTCCTCACGTGCAGCAAACTCGGAATATATATCCATGTCGTCGGCCATTAGCCCGAGCATCTCGGCCTCCAGAAGCTCTACGTCGCGCTTTTCCATCCTGCGGTCTTTCATCCTTAAGGTGCAGTAAAAACCCTTGGAGGTCGAGTGTTCCACCACGAGCCTCGAGGACGGGAAAGCGCGCTGCGCCGCCATTGTCAAAATATAGATAAGGCTTTCGTGATGAACCCTTAAGCCTTCGATGTCTGTGGCAAGAACGTATTCGAGCTTCGCGTCCTGGATAAGCGGCGTATTGAGACCGACAAGTTCACCGTCGAGTTTCGCTGCGATTATAGGCTGGCCCGCCGGGATCAATTCGCATATCGGCGTTCCCTCGACGACCTCGCGCACGTTACTTCTGCCTAAACGAACCTTAACCATGAATGAAGATTATATAGGCATTACCAGGTGAGTCAACGGTCGACTTAAACACAGAGTTCACAGAGTCGGAATAGATCATAATTGATTTTTTCTCTGTGTGTTCCGTGTGCTCTGTGTTTCATCTTTCTTTCCATTATTTAAGTCTGTTTTTCGTTATCCAGGCAGGACGGTGAATAATACCTACGACTCATCTGTTGCGCATCTGAATGGAAGCCCCTATATAATCGTTACTCGATCGGAAATCTGAAAACGATATCACCACTCACTCGCAGGAGGTTCTCGTTGGCGTCCTGAGAGCCGAAATCTGTCCTGTTCTCCGTGAACACGAGATCGTAGTCTACCCCGATCCTGAAACCAAGTAAGTCTGTGGGCCATATCCTGATCCCACCGCCCAGGCTAATGCCGAAGCTGGTGCCTTTCATCTCGAATGCAGAGGTGGTATCTGTTTGCGTGGTATCTTCAGGATTGATGGTAATCAACTCGTAAACGTCACCGTCTTCATCCTGCTGCTGCCAGACGTAAAGACCCGCAGCACCCCGCACGTATGGATCGACCCAGCGCCATCCCGGTGACCAGGTATTGGTCAGCTGGAATACGTGGTGGGTAAAAACAGCATCGACCGTTGTCTCGAGGCTGTCGAACAGCATGGAGTCGGTAAATACCGTCGGAGCCTGTGAGTAGTAG
>WJJO01000231.1 GCA_014729665.1 Caldifarciminota bacterium | reverse complement strand
GTAAGAGGCTTAACCACAATTTTAACGGGCGGCAATGCCGCCCGTTTTTCTTTCCCCTTGACAACCCCGCCCTTTTTGCTAGTATAATACAGTAAACTTAAAAAAACTTAACCGGCTTGCGTGTAAGTCAGGAGGAGATTGTGAAAAGAGTGTTTGATATAGCCGTGATAATCGTTGCCCTACTTACACCTTTAATTGTATCTGCAGAAGAATCAGGTAAAGGTGACGTATCCGTAAAGGAAAAAGTGGGAAATTCCGGTGTTTTTGAAGACATTCTTGCGCATCCTCTTCAAAATAACCTGTGGATTCTTAAGACAGATTCCCTTGGGGACACTCTTTTTACAAAGACTTATGGGGAAGATTCCGAATACAGACCCTACGCCTTGGATCTTACAGATGGCGGAGGTTTTACAGTTGCAGGAAGAGAATTCCCTCATCCTGGAAGGGCTAAGAATTTTTTTCTAAGGTTTGATTCATTGGGTGACACTCTTTGGTCATACTCAGCAGAGTTTGGTGAGGTCGAACGCATACACAAGACACCTGATGGTGATTACATTGTTCTAGGGATGCAGATTTTTGGTTATGATTCCTTACCGTCAGAAGCATTTAAGATTGATTCCCTTGGGGATACCTTGTGGACAGGTGAATTAGCAGGTGCCAAAATCTTTGGAGATGTTGGATCCACGAAGACCTTCGACGGAGGGATAATTATGATAAAAACCGGTCCTAAAAAAATGTTCTTAAGCGATGTATCAAACTGTCTGGTAAAAACAGATTCTTTAGGCGATGCGCTTTGGGTTCGAACCTTTGGACGATTTACCATAATTGAGTTGAATTGCGTTGAACAGACTAGAGACAGCGGATTTATCATGACTGGTTTAAAGGGCGGCAAGCTTTGGCTATTGAAAACTGATTCCAAAGGGAGAATTCAATGGCGAAGGCGTTACGGAGAAGGGAAATGGATTAATGAAGGATTTCAAGTGATGGAAATTGGTGAAGGTAATTATCTCGTTGCAGGAAGATTGAGTGGAGTTTTCTCGTTGTTTAGCGTAAATGCCAAAGGACGCATTGTATGGCAAAAGGAATATAGCTCTTGGTTTCATTACATGGAGCGTACTTCGGATGATTGTTTTGTTATGACCGGGACTAAGAACGAAGACCTTTGGTTGTTAAAGGTTGATATGGACGGTAGCGTTCTATGGGAAAAAAGTTACGGAAATCAGTATTATGATACTGGCAAGAAGGTTAAGGAAACCAGCGACGAAGGTTATTTAATTTTAGGGGTGAAAGATACCAGGGACTGGAAACCCGGACACAATTATGGTGAAACAAAATAATCTCATAAGGAAATCATGTTGACCTCCTTATTGAGATTTTGAAGAAGATTTTTTTATGATTGTCATCTCATGTTACTGGGGTAAATCCGTAAGAAGGGGGCTTTGTAATCCTCTGGACTGTACACTGGGCCAGGAAATCTACCATACTCATTGTCGTAAGCCGAAGATGTAAAGTGGATTAATTCGTGAACTATACCGCCTCCTCCAGCGCCCTCTGAACCGCCCCAGATAGTATTTAAATTTCCCCAGATGATTTCCTCTTCGGTCCACGTCGAATGAATCAGTAATATCCCATAGTGCTTTCCGCTTCCCGATGTCCATCCGGTTTTTGCGCATAATGATGCATTTGCTATAAGAAGTCGATCACCATACGTAGCCATTGCATATATCAAGTCAGCCAAAGATCGAGTTTCCTCCTTGTATTCTATCAAAGGTGTAGTACGCTTAAATACGATTGGACCTTCAAGAGTTGGGCCGAATACACAGGCTTCCTTAAACGCTTCCATAAGTATTTTTCTTTGTTTTCTTGAAAGTGACCCAAAGTAGTATATGCTAGTACCTTCTTCATTGGTGCCACGTGGTGTTACCGCATCAAACAAATGTCGGATTTTACGCGGAATGTTAAATGTAACCGCTTTTTTAAAAGATCTCCATACTTCCCATGCTTCTCCATACTTAGCCCTCCATGCTTTTAACTCAGCTTGCTGTTGTTCGAATATAGCACGCGCTTCCGCTATTGTCAATCCGGAAGCGTTAGTAAATGTCAGGTTTATTCCCCACAGCCTGTCGGCGCCTCTTATTCCTATTATTTTCTGGTTTACACCCCAGGTTCGGGGTATTCCGCCGCCTCCGTAGGCGTGTCCTGTAGGGTCAATCAGGCTAACCGGGTTGTTGGCACAGTAGGCGTAGGGACTCATGGTGGTGTGCTCCGGGTCGCACGAAAGGAAACGACCAATCACGGGCATGTAATAACGCGCAGCCATGTACACAAGGCTGTGCTCCGGATCGAGGTCCTTGCCAACGAAACGCCTGCAGTTCTCAACTGTTCCTGTTACAGTTGAATCTTCCACCATACCAAAGGGATGGTACCGGTAACGTGCCCTTACGTTGCCCCCTTTGTCGGTAATTACCCTTACCGAACCCAGGGCGTCGGTATGCAGGAATAATGTATCGCGTCTGTCCGGCCTGGTCTCGACCGCGGCGATTGCCCGTCCAAAGGCCTCAACGTAGCGAATCGATACATTGCAGTATTCGCTGGGGTCAGGCGTTGTGTACTCAATTAACGGAGTGAGACTGTTGTACTGGTATATCCGGAACATCGATTCAACATCGTAGCCGATATTTGCAGAACCTGCCCTAGGGCAAGGGAATATCTGAACCTTTCTCCAATTCCTTAAGGACAGTTTCACTGCCCGTGATGTGAGATAACCCGATTATGTTACCGGATAGGCTTGCATTCCTGCAGTTTTTTACTAAGATTAAGTTACAGTCAATGCTTCGGGCAAGGGGCAGGAATCTCTGTTCTGGCCTCGAGTACCGGTGGTACATGGATCGTCTGAATTATTTAACGAGTACTGCCTGTTTTGGAAGAAGATGAAGACCGTCCGGACTGAACGCTCTGCGAAGGTCAACGGTTTCTCGAGGTCAGAACATCAGTTCCTTTTAGCCGCAGGTAATGGGTGGGACGTGAGTGCGTCGTTTAATGCCGGTTATCTGGAAGAAATCACAGGATTCCGGCATCAAGCGTGTATTCAAGTTCTATTTGAAAGGACTGATTTATGAAAAGGTATCTAGTTATAGCGCTGGTTTTGGGGATTCCGTTCCTGGTTTTGTGTAGCCTGAGTACGGACGAGCAGCCGGTTGCCGACTTTACGGCGGAGCCGCTTTCAGGTAACGCGCCTTTGAAGGTTACATTTACCGATTTATCTGCAGGCGATCCTGATTCGTGGAAGTGGTATTTCGGTGACGGTTATCACTCAGGGCTTCAGAATCCAACATATACATACGATACCGCAGGTATTTATGACGTGACCCTTATCGTCACTAATGTCCAGGGTACGGATACAGCCTATGAGGAATCCTATATCAGGGTTGTTTCAGATTCACAGTTCCTTGGGGCTAACTTCACCGCGGAACCCACCTCCGGCCCCCCGCCGCTGGAGGTGCAGTTTACCGATCATTCGACAGGCAACCCGACCTCTTACTTCTGGGATTTTGGAGATGAAAAATCCTCGGTGGAACAGAACCCGGTACATACCTATGAGGAGGCGGGTAGTTATAATGTAACCCTGGTCGTTTCCGACGAAGAATGTTTCGATACACTGAGGAAGGAATCCTTCATCGTGATAGAAGACGTTGAGTACAGGCAGATAACGGAAAACGGAATAACCCTGAAATGGAAGACGGATAACGATAACCTCTACGTTATTATCTCCGCCGCAACCACCGGCTGGGTTTCGGTGGGATTCGATCCCCTGGGAGAAAATCACAAGGACGCCAACATTATAATCGGTTACGTTAAGGAAGGAATACCATGGGTTGAGGATCATTTCGGTACCGGACAGTTAGAGCATGCAGCCGATACCTCCCTTGGCGGTACCGACGATGTATTCAATGTAACCGGAACCGAGGAGGCAGGGATTACACAGATCAGTTTCGGGATACCGTTGGATTCAGGCGATGATTATGACAAGAAGCTTATCGTTGGTGAATCATACAAGGTTATTTTAGCCCACGGCCCGGACGGTTCCGACGATTTCGTCTCAAGACATCTGAAGACGGTCATAGTCAGCATTACTATTTGATCTTTGTATACGGATTATTTGACAATCACGGGTCAACTCCTATACTATCTTAAAAGAGGAGGTCGTTATGACTTTAGCCTTACTGCCCCTCGTCCTTTTTACATACGAGTTGGGGCATTCCGATCTTAAGGTTCCAGCCTTTCACAATCAGTTCGCTACCGAGTTCAGCTTTCAGCACCGGTTCTACGGAAGTCTTGCAGACGATCCTTTCGGAACGTTTCTCGGGGCTGATGTTGGAGCTAATACTAACATAGGCCTCAGCTTCTATCCGATAAAGGGTCTGGGAGTAGATGTATCAAGGGTTTCTTCTGACGATGGGAACTTAAACCTTGGTGCAGGATACTCATTTCCCTTACCTAAAGAATACCTGAGATGGAGAGTAGGCGG
>WJJO01000230.1 GCA_014729665.1 Caldifarciminota bacterium | reverse complement strand
GCCAGAACTCCGCCGTCTTTCGCAGATGGTCCTGTTTCCTTAGATCAACCCCCTCCTCGGGCCGGGCAAAAGAGATGGATGTCCGGGTCTTTACCTCGACGAAGACTATCTCTTCACCGTCCCGGGCGATGATATCCAGCTCCCCCCATCGGGTGTAGAAGTTTCGGGTGATAATCTCGTATCCCTGTTTTCTTAGGAACTCTGCCGCGGCATCCTCGCCGTGCTTTCCTAGTGCCTGCCGGTTCATGGTTTAATGATAAGGGTTATTCTTCAATATTCAACTCTTTTTTTCAATCTCCCGAATGTGTAGCCTATTCCTGCGTGAACCTCACCGCCGAATATCACGGTAGATGCACCAACCGTGAGATGGATTCTTTCAGACGGATGGACATTAAGGTATACAGAACCCGGATAATAGGCAAGAGACTTAGCTCCAAATGAAATAATTTCTCGATCCAGGTTGCGAGGTTTCACACCAAGTATCAATCCCAGAGAAATCAAAGACGGGAACTCGGCTGAAAGCTGAACAGCAAACGGGAATTTCCTATCTGTTACCTGAATGTGCATTCCCAATCCGCCGTTAGGAAATCCATACACGTCCGTACTATCACCGTAACTTAATGAAAGCCAGCTTATAGATTCCTTATTGAACATACCCCCAACGGACCAGAAAAGTGCAACCCGAGACCAGTCCTCAGCTGAAAATCTTCCTGCTAACTGTACATCAAAACCCGGCCCTTCATCCCATTCAAAGAAACCTACGCTGTAGACCCCCCTGAGAAACTTGTGGTAAGAGAAGCTTCCCCTGGGTATACATCAGCTGTTTGATAGTACTGTGGTAGAAAAGCCATTGCCTTTGATACTAATACAAGGATTATTAATATTTTACCGTGTTTCATTTCGTTCTACTTTCCTTCACTTTATCTTGTCGCCTATGCCTACGGTTGGTGTCACACCGAAATAATCTATGATACATAAACCGGTATAGATACTCAACCTCTTCTTTGTATGTATTACGGCATAGACATCAGCACCGTATATTTTAACGACCAGTCGGGATATACGTTCCCGCCAAATGTCAGAAACTCCTTATCGCCTAGACCTAACAGTACACCTAGTGAAGACAAGGGATACAGATCGGCGTGAATAGCCGGGGTTACCTTACCGAGAGGTAGAGAAACCTGCAACCCGAAGTCCAGGAACAGATCTGGGGTTAAGACGATTCCATCCGAAAACAGAGGACCAATTTGAGGACCAAAATGAAAACGACCGTCCAGTTGAAAATAGTCGTTGAAACCGTACTGAAAGCCCGCATTCCCGGATACACTTAACATCGAATAGGATGAAGATGAAGCAGTGTAGATATTTACCTCAAGTGAACCTCCAACATCAAGGTTCCAGCCTTGATTTATTCTCGCCGTCCCGTAATCAGGGGAGGGAGGCAGACAAGATGAGAGAAGTAATACCCCTATCGCTGCCACGACTGTGTACTTCATGTATTTCATTATTCCCCCTTATTTAATACTGTACCCAATACCTATCGTACCGATTAAAGGTACTCGATGATAATCTGGGTGTACGATTGTGGCAAGGTTCATTCCTGCAAGAATGTTGAAACGACCTATATGAACACCAACGAAGGCATCACCAGGCACCCAGGGATGAACATAGAATCGTGCCCCGAGTGTCAAGAACTCGGGATCTCCAACACCTACGAGTAAAGTAGGAAGGGCAAAGAAATCCCCGTAGCCGTAGCAGGCTTCGATACGCAATGCAGGCGATATCTGTCCTCCTTTCTCGAAAGGCATTGGCAAGGCGAACTGCGGACCTGCTGCAACGTCAACCAGGAAATTATCCCCAACAGGAGTATACTCGTAAGTATGAATTTTTCCGAAGGTCCCGTATCCAAGTCCCATTCTTCCGTGGCACTGAATATACTCGTTGAAGCCGTAGCGAACCTCGGCGTCTCCCCTTACCCCGTAAAATTGAGGTGTCGAAGGAGGAGTTCCCAGATAATAAATACCTGATAACTCACCGTCATTCATGTAGGAAACTGCGGCAAGACCCAAGTCGACGTGCCAGCCTTTTTCTACTTGAGCCGTACCGTAATAGGGGGAAACGCAGCCCACGCTTACCAGTCCCGCAAGCATCAACACCCGAGCGCGAAATGCCGCATTGCGACCTCCTTTTGTATTAAGATAATGAATTAACATGGTTTGTTAAGGTCTAGCAACCATTCAGCCCGATAGGCGTGTTGACATCCCTGGGAGCATCGATAGACTTATCAATGGGTCAAGAGCGCAAATACCTGAAGGAAACCGACGCCTGGAGTACCGTTCTGTTTGCAGATCCGGTCGGCATCCTTTGTGCAAAACTCCTGTCACATACCCCTGTTCACCCGAACGTCGTAACTATATTCAGTCTCGTTCCTGCATTGGCGGCATGTTACTTCTTTTGGCTTGGCGACGGCATCTCGCTAATCTGGGCTGCCCTACTTTTTCAGTTCTCCTGGATATTGGATTGTACAGACGGCAAACTTGCCAAGATAACAAATAAACAAACCGAATTTGGACGCAAGCTCGATCCGAAGATTGATCTCGTCCGAAAGTTGGTTGCACTTATTGCTTTAACCTGGGGTACCTACAGGGAACTTGGACTCATTTGGTGTATTATTGCAGGAGTTGGAGTAATCCTTCATTACGGTATTCACTTTATCGGTCACCGGACATCACCCCGAATTACACCAACTAATATACCTGCAGTCCCTGTTGAGAAAAGGTTAATCCCTCGCGTCGGCCAACCCTATACCGCTTTTGATGAACAATTCCTTATCCTGGTGATTGGCCCACTTTTCGCCTGGCTTCACCCTACTATACCGGTCTACGTATTGCTTACTGCAGTGCTTCTTTATTCCGTATTAGTTATTATCATCAAGGTTAGATTAAACAGGTCAAGTTAATGAATACAATCATACTGGCTGCCGGTGAAGGCCGCAGGCTACACCCATTGACCCTGGAACGTCCCAAAGCGATGTTAAATGTCGGCGGGAGGACATTGATTGAACGAGCACTGGATGGATTGCAGAATGCAGGCATCTCAATGACCGATATAATAATCCTTTCTGGACACAAGAGTGCCCTTCTGGAGGCTGCGGCGCCGGAATGCACCTTCATTCACAATAAGATATACGATTCGACCAACAACATCTATTCCCTGTGGTTGGCTCGGGAGAGGCTTGCCGGTGAAGAATTCATCCTGTTAAACAGCGATGTACTTTTTAGCAAAAAAATGGCTGTAGATGTATTATCCGATGACAGAGAGAGTGTACTGGTAGTGGATGATGTCAGTCCCCTGGTTACTGAAGAGATGAGGGTAAAAGTCGACGGGAAGGGAAGAATAACGGAAATTGCTAAAACCCTTGACGTTGAGGAGAGTGCCGGAGAGTACATCGGGCTGGCACGATTCGGAAGGGATTTTTCAAAAGCCCTTTTTGAAAGGATTGGTGAGATGGTCAGTACCGATCAAACTGATGTCTGGTACGAAAACGCTATTAACGATATCCTTGATACCTTTCCTTTGTACTCCCTGAGTACTCGCGGCATGCCCTGGATCGAAATAGACGATCATGGTGATTTGGATCGTGCTTCTGAAATTGCCAAAAAAATCGATGACCTGGAGGGATAGATGCCGATTTTTTGCAGCAGTGTAACATTACCTATACAGGTACGAATCGAGGAAAAACTTCTGGATCTGGTGAGTAAGTTGATGTGTGAATCTAATCTGTTATTCGCTAGACCATTAATTGTAACCATGGGAAATATTTCACATCTTGCCGAAAGGGTAAGAGCCGGATTTGAGAATTCGCCTACGGTAAAACGCCTGCATACGGAGTTGATTGAATCAAATGCTTATCCTGAGGTAGAAAGGATTGAAGGTGTAATTGACGAGTTCAAACCCGACGTTCTTATAGGTGTAGGGGGCGGAAGGGTAATTGACGTGTCTAAATTCACCGCAGCAAGAAGGATGCTGCCTGTTGTAAGCGTACCGACATCGCTTTCAAACGACGGAATTAGTTCCCCTGTAGCTGTAATTCGTTTCCGGAAGGAATCACGGAGTGTTGGAGTTAACGTTCCGGCTGCGGTATTGATAGATCTCGAAGCGGACAGGTCGGCACCAAAACAGAACCTGAAATCTGGAGTAGGGGATCTTTTATCCAACATATCCGCAACTAACGATTGGATTTCATCATATCGTAAAACGCACGAACATTACGACACAGTAGCCGCTCTACTTTCCCGGAAATCTGCCTTCGAGATGCTTGATTCCAAGCGGGTAAACTTTGATGATATATCGTTCCTTCAAATCCTGGCAGAAGGCTTGGTTCTTTCGGGAATAGCCATGGGTATCGCAGGAACTTCAAGACCGTGCAGCGGATCGGAGCACCTCTTGAGTCACGCATACGACGAATTGTATCCGGACAGCCCGAGCCTGCACGGTGAACAGGTGGCCATGTTTTCAGTATTTACTTCATATCTTCAAGAAGAACATTCATGGTCCGCTCTTGCAGATTTCTTAAAAAGAAACGAACTCATTTCGACCCCGAAGGATCTGGGCATCGATTTTGATACCTTCCTTAAGGTTCTGGAACTTGCTCCTTCCACAAGACCGGGAAGGCACACCATACTCGATGGGGTCTCAGAAGGTAAGGTCAAGAAGGCATACAGTAAGGCGTATTCCCGCTCTAAATAGTCACCTGGAATAATCTACTTGCCGCAAGCCTAAAATCGTATTGAACCAGAAAAATCAGGTGTTTGACACCGCTTGATTATT
>WJJO01000020.1 GCA_014729665.1 Caldifarciminota bacterium | reverse complement strand
TTATTACTGCATCGCAAGTTTTACGATCCTCAAGAAACTTTTGATAGCTTAAGTCTTTTGTATATTCTTCACTTCTATCCATATACTCAACAATATCCTGAAGATAATCACCGATTTCCCTTTTCATAAGTATATTACCTCACTCAAGATATGCCTGCCAATCCCTGGTTTTAACGCACTCTTCTCAACTAAATCAACCTTTAATCCGAGTAAATCGCTTAGATATCTTTCTATATGTATAAAATCGAGCAAGCTTATTCGTACATTTTCATCAAACTCTATCAGGATATCAAGATCGCTTGTTACCTGCGCCTCATCCCTTACATAAGAACCGAATATGCCGAGTTCTGTTACACCGTATTTTCTGCTCAATTCGTTTTTATGCTCCGATAGTATCTCTTTAATTTCTTTTAGGGTTTTCATCTTTTGCCACCGTATCTAAGATAAGGTCAGTAGGGGTAGTTCATGACGCGAAGCGGCGAAGCCAACTACCCCTATGGTTCCAACAATCCGTGTAATATGGTTTACGATCACCCTGAGGCCAGCTCCTTACCCAGCTTGAACGCTTTGAGGTTCGATTCCACGTACTTCTCCTTGAATCCGGCCTTGATAACATCCTCGTAGAGGGAATCTGTAAAGTCCAGGCAGGTGGAGAGTGCGCCAAGCATGATAACGTTCTGGGCGCGCGGGTTCTTTATCTTGAGGGCGTTTTCGAAAGCCGGTATCGAGATACGGTTGGGCGCAAATTTAATTATACGATCCTCGACGTCTGCAGGATACTCCCTCTGTGCCGTGTAGACCTCGGGAGGTGCTATCTCGTAGGGATCGTATATGAGTCTGCCTTTTTCGCGATTGAGAAATCTGATGTGACGCACGGCCTCAAGGTGTTCCATCGAAATCAGGAAATCGGCTGAACCCTGGGGAATCAAGGGGGAGTAAACCTTTTTCCCGAACCTGACGTGAGTGGTAACCGATCCGCCGCGCTGGGCCATTCCGTGTATCTCGGATTTCTTTACGTCCAGACCTGCGTTCATGGCAACCTCGCATAAGAGGTTGGAGAACTTGAGGATTCCCTGGCCGCCGACACCGGCGACGAAGATATTAGTTGTCTTTGTCTTCTGCGGCATGGATAGCTCCTTTCGGACATACTTGTGAACAAACTGAACAGCCGGTGCACAGTACCGGGGTGATGTATGATTTCTTCTTATCCGCCTTGAAGCTGATTGCAGGACAGCCCAAACGGATACAGGTCTTGCACCCTATACACTCGTCCTCGTTGACCCAGTAGGGTTTTTCCCACTGGGTTCTGTCGTAGAGAGGACAGGCGCGCTTTGTGATGACTACCGACGGTTCTTCGAGTGCTATAGCTTCCTTGAGAACCTCTTTTGTTTTTTTATAGTCGTAGGGATCGACCTCGTACACGTGCTTTATCCCAAGCGCCTTTGCTACCTGGGTGGTGTCGAGTTCGACCGTGGATTTGCCCATCAGCGTTTTTCCGGTACCCGGATGCTGCTGGTGCCCGGTCATCGCCGTGATGCGGTTGTCCATGATAACTACCGTGACGTTAGACTGATTGTAGGCAACGTTGGCAAGACCGGTCATGCCTGAGTGAAAGAAGGTAGAATCCCCGATAACGGCCACCACCTTCTTCTGCTTCTGCTTTGCATCTTCCGTTTGATCTAGCGCCTTGCGGATACCGTGGGCCGCTGTAATGGATGCTCCCATATCCACACAGGTATCCATGGCGTTGAGGGGCGGAAGAGCACCCAGAGTGTAGCAACCGATGTCTCCTGTGATAACGGGACGCAGACGGCTCAGTATCTCGAAAACAGGACGATGAGTGCAGCCCGGGCATAAGGCCGGGGGACGTCCGGGTACGTCGCCGGTATCGATATCTTCATGCTTTTTCCCAAAAAATGCCTCGCGTAGGCGATCAGGGTTGAGTTCCAGCACCCGGGGAACCTTTTCTTTGCCGATGCAGTCTATTCCCATAGCCTTAACAGCGTTCTCGATTACCGGATCATTTTCTTCTACAATGAAAATCTTTTCGACCTTGGAGGCCAGTTCGCGTACCTTCTTTTCCGGCAAGGGATGGCTCATACCCAGCTTCAGATGCCACGCCTCCGGATACACCTCTTTTGCATACGTGTAGGATACGCAGTCTGATATGATTCCTGCCTTTTCGGTACCCTGCTCGATACGGTTGATTTCGGTTTCATCGGAATACTCTTTGAGGGCAAGCATACGCTCCTCCAGCGAGGCGTGCAGCTTCCTTGCAAACATGGGCAGGATGAGGTTTTTCTGTACGTTCTTCTCATATCCCTTTACCGGTAATGACTTGCGATCCTCACAGATTACCACTCCGTTGGCGTGCGAGGTTCGGGTGGTGAGTCGAACGATAACTGGTATATTGAACTTTTCACTGATCTCGAAGGCCAGCTTGGTGAAATCCTTGCACTCCTGTGAATCGGAAGGTGCAAGTACTGGAACCTTAGCCGCTATACCGTAGTAGCGGTTGTCCTGCTCGTTCTGGGATGAGTGCATGGAGGGATCGTCAGCGGTGACAACGACCAATCCGCCGTGGGAGCCTATGTAGGCCGATGAGAAAAAAGGGTCGGCCGCGACGTTGAGACCGACGTGCTTGGATGCATAAAGTGCCCGTGCGCCTGCCATCGAAGCACCTAAAGCCACCTCGTATGCTACCTTTTCATTGGTGGACCACTCGCAGTAGATATCCGGATATCCGACGACCGCCTCGAGGATTTCGGTGGAAGGTGTACCCGGATAAGCTGCCGCAACGTGACAGCCTGCCTCCCATGCGCCCTGGGCAACCGCCTCGTCGCCCGATAAGAATTTTTTTTCAGACATGTTATTCATACTCCATTGGTTGTACCTCACCGGAAAGGACACGCAGAGCACCTCTTGTCAGCGCCTCGAGCTCGTCCTCGCCCGGAAATACCAGAATGTTTTCAGTGATAAACTTGACCTTCCTGCTTATGTGTTCGGTTAGTTTTGGTTCGTAGGCCATACCTCCTGTAATAACTATAGCGTCGACGTTTCCGTCAAGCACCGCGGCCTGAGCGCCAATCTCCTTGGCTATCTGCTGGACCATCGCTTGAAGAACGAGTGCCGTATCCTCATCCGTCTCGGCCTTAGCGTAGAGATCCTGAACGTGGTCCGATCCGGTATAAGCCAGAAGACCGCCCTTCTTGGTTATTTTAGCGCGCATCGTCTTTGCGTCGTACTTCCCGGAGTAGCAGAGCTTGACAAGCTGGGTAACCGGAAGATATCCGGTACGCTGAGCAGAGAAAGGCCCGCCGTCGTTGGCATTATTAACGTCGATCTGTCGGCCCTTACGGTGCGCCCCGATTGATATCCCCGTACCCAGGTGACAGATAACGAAATTGAGTTCTTCGTACGGCTTGCCGATCTCGGATGCGGCCTTGCGTCCGACCATCTTCATGTTCAGCGCGTGCGACAAAGAGCGGCGCTCGATCTCGGGCATTCCGGATAACCTTGACTGGGGTATGAACTCATCTACGGAAACCGGATCAACGATAAAGGCCGGGATTCCGAGGGGCGAAGCGATTCCGTGAGCCAGAAGTGCGCCGAGGTTGGAAGGATGATCAGCGGCTACCCTTCCTTCTCTGATGTCTGCAATCATAACCTCGTTTACCATGTAAGTACCTGAAACGAGAGGCTTGAAAGGCCCACCCCGTCCGACTACCGCTGCTAGGGATGAGGTATCGACCTTCCAGTCCGAAAGTAGCTTCCCGATTACATCCCTTCGATATTCAAGCTGTGCCAGGGTTGAATCGAAGGATGCCAGATCTTCAGGTTTATGTCTGAGACTTTCGCATTTTAGTTCTTTTGTGTCTTCGTAAAGAGCCACCT
>WJJO01000229.1 GCA_014729665.1 Caldifarciminota bacterium | reverse complement strand
TGGCAGAACCGATCAGAACTTCATAGCGTCGCACGTGATTTGCCGGGTGGTTTCTGGGGTACAGAAATCAATCTCGCATCCGGAGATAACACAACTATTTCACATGACTTTACCATTGACGAAAACTGGCCATATTTCACTGAAGATAAAAACTGTGAGTTCGGATGTTTTGTCCAGGGAAACGATAAAGAAATATACGAAGGTGCGGTTCTTCCCTTCGGCGATCCTACAGGTGGTGTTGAAGAGAGCTTAGTAGAAGTAATCTCCTGTGAAATCCCCTCGTTTCTTCAAGACGGGAATCTGGAACTATCCGTTGAAAAAAATACAGAAGTCGAGATATCTCTATATGGAACAACGGGACGAAACATTGAAACAATTTTCACCGGTTCTCTTTCGACGGGTAAACACAGGCTTGAGGTGGACACTCATAGCCTGTCCCAAGGTATTTATTTTCTTGCAATCAAGGCTTCGGGTCTTGTACAGACAAAAAAGCTTGTAGTGCTGGAATAGAAAATAGTATGATGTAACCAGGCGGAAAATAGATAATAAATCCAGGATTTAAGAACATACTGGTTCTTAAACGTAGTAAACAAGGAGATAAGAAAATGAGAAAAATAGCAATTGTACTTTTAGGACTTTTCCTAATACCTGTTTTAGCGTTAGGTGAGGAAAGGGTTGTCACCCTCGAGATATTCACCAGAACGGGTTGTCCAACCTGCCCTGGTGCGGCAATGGGTGCAGAGGACCTTCACGAAGCATTTCCGGGCAAGGTTCTGATCGTTGAATATCATAACAGCGATAATTTTCAAAATACCGATGCTGTTAGTCGCAATGGATTCTACGGGGAAGTAATACGAGGAGTTCCGGCGTCAATCTTTGACGGCATCGATACCCTGATAGGCGGGTTTTACGATCAATCACTATTCGATCCGTGGTATCTTCATTTCTATAATAACAGATTGACGCATAATCCGCCCCTGGCAATCGAACTAACAAAAGAAACTATCGTCTATGAGTCTTCAACCGGTCAGCTTAACGCCAAGATAACCAATATCAGCAATGAGGCTGTTACCGGAATAGTGCACTTTACCGTAACGGAATCCAATATCCCATACGCATGGCAGAACCAGACTCATCTCCACTTCGTGGAGCGTGTTATGCTGCCCGATGCATCCGGTCAGGAAATTACACTTGAGCCGGGGGAAGAACTTGATATAACGCGTAACTACACCATCTCTGATTCGTGGCCGAATTTTACCAACGATAACAATATTGAATTCGGATGCTTCGTTCAAAGCACCGAAGGTTCCGGGAAGCTACGTGAGATATTTCAGGCCGATGTTATCCCTTTCAACTGGGTTCCTATTGAGGTAACCTCAACCTCGATAGATAATACTGACGGCAAACTACATCCAGGCGAAACCTCACCTTTTCTTGTTACGCTCCTGAACGGGTCAGAATCTTCATGGCTGGGACAGACAGGCTGGAGTGAATTGACCGGGTTACTTTCCACAAACGACACTCTGATTGAAATAATCGACGAAAACGGCACATGGCCTCAGGCATCTGCAGGTGAGGAGGCGACGAATACCTTGGATCCCTTCGAGATAAAATTAGATGAAAGCGGTACAACGGGTTACCGACCGGTATTGAATCTCGTCCTGAACGGAACGGGTGTCGATGACTTTGAATTGAACTTCAAGTTGTTCGAACCGGTAGCGGTTAGCGGAAGAAACGAGATCCAGATTTCTGTAATCGCACCCGAACTCATTAAAGGGAAAGGGATTATGTCCATTACCGTATCGGAACCCACCGAAGCTTACATCTCTATCATCGATGTTACCGGCAGGATTGTCGAAACATTTGAAGAAACCTGCCTCAATACCGGTCTAAATCTTCTGCCAATTTCTGCCAATAATCTTTCCGAGGGTGTCTACTTCATTAAATCAGACTTAGGTTTCAGAACTGAAGTAAACAAAGTATTGATAGTGCGGTAAGATTGGTATCAGTAAACCGTATGTCTTGAATAACTAGAAAGACATGTGAAAGGCAAAAACTATTGTAGATTGACACAGGTTTTGCGCATAACCGAATTTTGATTACAGAAACCAAATGTGTCATAATGGAGGTTACAGATGAAGACTCATCGTATACCGTTTTTGTTAGCGGCACTTATTATTCTTTCGTGTGAGTGGTTTTCCCCAGATGCAGGCATGGGTGTTTTACATATAACCACTCAACCCCAGGGCTGCGATGTATATCTTAACGGCGAACTCCAGGCTCTTAAAACAGACTGCTACCTGGAGGTCGAGAAGGGGGACGATATCGTCCTCAGGTTACTTAAGGACGATTACGTGGATTGGACGGATACGGTGGAGTTTGCCGATGAAGACACCTTGAATGTGGATAAGACCTTTACCGGTCAACTCGCAGTATCCTCGAATCCATCCGGTGCCGGAATCATCCTCGACGGGGAGGCTACATCCGAGACTACCCCTTATACCTTCGAGGAGGTCGTGGTTGGTCCACACAGCCTGAGACTGGAGTATGAAGGATACGCATCGGTGGATACCACGACCGAGGTCTACTACGACCAGTCGACCGAGACCTCCTTCGAACTCAGTCAGGAGTTCGGTTATATCGAGGTGAAATCGACCCCACAGGGCGCGGAAATCTGGCTTGACGGCTCCAATACCGGGTATAAAACAGATCATACCTTAGAGAACGTCCGTTCAGGAAGCCACCAACTCAAACTCGTATTGGAAGGCTACGACGATTGGGAGTATGAGGTGTCGGTTGACGCAGGAGAGACCAAGACGGTGAATGCGGGGCTGGTCCCTACCGAGAGGCAAACGGTAGTTTTCGAGATATTTACCGCAACATGGTGCGGGTACTGTCCGGGAGCTGCTATGGGCGCTCACGACATGCATGACGCTTATCCCGGAGAGGTCTTGATTATAGAGCACCATTCCTCTACATCGAGCTCGGATCCGGTTGCAAACTCACAGTCAAGCTCGCGCATGAACTTTTATCCCCAGGCAACGGGATAT
>WJJO01000228.1 GCA_014729665.1 Caldifarciminota bacterium | reverse complement strand
ATTCCATGGGGAGCGCTTTTGGATACCGACGATTCTAATCTGACATTTCTTACCGAACGCTTCAACTGGAACCTTCTGACTTCGACCGAGCTTCTGCAGTGCATACTGCGCCGCGAGGAGGATGTAAGAACCGGGCCTTCTTCCGTACTCCTCGTCGGAAATCCCCTTGGTGCCAATCTACCCTTTGCAGAAGGTGAGGTGTCCTTTATAGAACAGTTCTATCCTAACTCCACTATTCTCATGGGATCAGATGCAACCGAGCCTGAACTCGTATCATCGACTCCGAAGAACCAGGTGCTTCACCTTGCCACCCACTGTATCCTTGATACCGAGAGCCCTTGGGAATCATACATCCTTCTCGCCCGTACCGATGAGACCGACGGTCACTGGACCGCAGCCGAGATTTCGGGGCAGTCATGGACGGATATGCAGTTAGTGACCCTTTCGGCGTGCGAGACAGCACTGGGTTCGGAAAGGCCTGGACTTGAATTCGAGAGCATGGCTAAGGCATTCTCCCTTGCAATAGAAGGTCCGCCTTCCATCGTTGCCACTTTATGGCCGGTTTCCGATGAATCCACCAGTGATTTTATGGTAACCTTCTACCAGGGACTCAAGGACAATCCTAAGTCCGAGGCACTGCGATTAGCTCAGCAGAAGCTGATTCACAGCGAGGAATATGCACACCCGTTCTTCTGGGCTTCATTTATACTGATTGGGGAGTGGATGTAACTTTATACTCAAACCTGATGTTCTTTCGGGGTCCCCGCAAAGATGCGAAGCAGCTTTGTGGGGTGAGTATTTCCATCCCTTCTTCTGGGGGCCGTTTATTTTAATAGGGTAGTGGCGCTGACGTGTTTCGTACTCAATGCAAATATCAAAATGCAAAATGAAAAATGCAAATTGAAATATACAACCTACGTCTGAACGCTTTCTGTTGACTATATATTTATTGAATCTGTTTACATTCGTATCTAGGATTTGTATTTAGTCCTTGTATACTTTCACGGTTAGGTCAAAAGGAGCTGTAAACTGAAGCCTCGTTGATTCGCTGAGCGAATACGCGGGGTAATCTACTTGACATTTTGAGGAAGAGGCCTATATTAAAGCAATAACCAGTAATAGAGAAAAACCCTCTATTGGAGGACGTATGAAGAGATCGCATGTTTTACAAGTAATTTTAGTTTGTGTATTACTAACAAGTACAGCCGTGGCCGGAATGTCGGTTGGATTTGGCGGTCAGGTCGGTTCGGACAGCTGGATCGGCATCAAGGGGATGTCCTGGGGTGTCGCCCCCAACGTACAGTGGCAGTCGGCTTCAGGATATTTCGGTTTAGGCCTCAAGGTTCCTTACGGGAATACGGTTCTCAAAAGACCGGAGCCGGCAAGGGCGGAGTTTTCACATCTTGCAGCCGTTATCTCGGGACGATTCTATTCTTCGCCTTTCTTCTTTGTGGAGTTAGGAGCAGGCTACGGCCAGGTAAGGATAGGTGAGTTATTCGATGTTCACATTGAACATCCACCTGAACCAAGGATGAGAACACCCATGATAGACGGCGGTCTGGGATTCAGGTTAAGCCCGGAGGGGTCGAATATAGCCTTCGAGTTAGGATTAAAGAGCCACCTGTTCTTTGAGTTCATATACAGGGATATATCGTTGAATCTTGGGATTGCCTACGACTTCGGCAAACCGCGTGATACGGCTTTAGTGGCGGATATACCCAAGCCGCCTAAGGATGGCAAAGCCCGTAAGCTGCCGCCAACCTTAAAGATGAACCTTGCACTCGAGGAACCATCGGGCAATAAGGCGCTGGACGCGGAGGAGACCGGTTACCTGGTCATCGACCTTGCCAACCACGGGCCCGGGATTGCCGAGAACCTGACCGTCAAGATAACTTCACCCAAGCTTACTCCCGGATTAACCTACGAGTCTACGAAGATAGTCGAATACATTCCAATCGACGGTTCAGAAGAGATTCGTATCCCATTGAAGGTTGCGGCAGACGTGGCCTCGAGGGTAGATACACTCTATGTCGAGGTCGAGGAACCGCGCTTTAATAACAACGTTCTTCCCACGCCCATAGCCTTCCAGGTTTTCAAGTTCGCACCGCCCGAACTTGCGATGTCCGATCAGGTCGGCATACTTGACGAGGCTAATCCCGAGTACCGAACCTACGGCAACGGGGACAGCAGGATACAGGCAGGGGAGACCGTTCTCATAACGGCGGTTGTCGAGAACACCGGCGGCGGCGCTGCAAGGAACGTACGCTTTTCGGTAAACTCGAATACCGCAAACGTACTCGTTCTCGATACGGTATACAAGGAACTGGGGACAATCCGGTCCTCGGGAGGCTGGGATACGCTGTCGTTTCTCGTTCTCATACCAACGGTGGTCAAGTCCGACTCGATATACTTCAACGTGAAACTCGATGAGGAACGCGAGCGCTTCTCCAGGAATATCTCTTGGGCTTTGCCGATGAATGCAGAACTTCCCACAGAGGTGGTAATGGTTACGCCACATACCGATGAGGGTGCAGGTGACGCAGGCGAGGCCCCCAGATTCTATTCCGACGTCGATTTTGTAGAGCCTAAGAATACTATTCTCGCCCGCAACCAGGCAATAGCAGTCATCGTGGGTGCATCGAGCTACAAAAACAGGGACGTTGCAGACGTTGAATACGCCAGAAGGGATATGAGTGCGGTGCGCGAACATCTGGTGAATGTACTCGGATACACCAAGGAGAACGTTTTCTCGGTCTCAGACCCGACCCTTACCGACCTGAATACATGGTTCGGCACTGAGGCTTCACCTCAGGGCAAGCTTTACAGGCGTGTTATCGGTATGAGTGCCGACGAGGTCTTCGTTTATTACTCAGGGCACGGTGTACCGAGTATCGAGACCGGAGAACCTTACCTTGTACCTGTAGACTGTGACCCCAACTACGCCGAGCAGGGCGGTTATCCTTTGAAGCAGCTTTATACCAATCTCAAGGCCCTGGATATAGATCAGGTTACCGTAGTAATCGATGCCTGCTTCTCGGGCGGTTCACCAGAGGGAAATCTGGTTACAGGTGCGTCTCCATTAATCATGGAGGCTATTGATTTCCAGGCCTATACACCTTCGAACTTCACAGCCCTTACGGCGGCAAGCGGGCGTCAGGTTGCAAACTGGCTGGAAGACGAGCAGCATGGGCTCTTTACCTACTATTTCCTGAAGGGGATAGGCGGCGAGGCCGATAACGGCGACAACCGTTTAACCTGGGGAGAGGTGAAGAGTTACGTGGAGTCTAACGTAAGCCGCGCAGCCGCGGCCCAGGACCGTGAACAGACACCGATATTCTCCGGGGATGAGAAGAATGTATTGACCGAATGGAGGTAATGCAGTTACCTTCTATTAAGAATGAGTCAGAAAGAAGCTCGCAAATGACAGGAAGCTTGGGATTGAAGCGTATGATGTTGAAAATAACTTCCGAAAAAGGATGATGTATTGAAACCGATAACTCTACTTGTGGCTTTATCCATACTAACCCTGACACTTTTGAATGCAAAGAATCAAGATTACGATTCATACGTGATCGCAGGCGATAGCTGTTTTAATATCGGTTGCTACCAGGAGGCCATAGACAACTACAAGGAAGCTCTCGACGGGGTTTTAAGGAAACTCGGAACAGAAAATACCGAAGTGGCCGCAATCTACGATAAACTCGGCGAAACCTATAAGACCACAGGAATCTATCAAGATGCGCTGGATAATTACGAACAGGGGCTTGAAATAAGACGAAAGGTTTTGGGAGAAAACAACTCCCTGGTTGCAGAGAACCACATGAATCTGGGTACGTTTTACTTTGATCTGGGCGACTACAACATGGCACTCGATCACTTTAGTAAAGCTCAGGATATAAAGGCCAGGCTTTTGGGGGTCAATCATCCGGACGTCGGCTGGGTATACAACCTGATGGGTTGCGTCTATCTAGAGCTTAAAGATTCCACCTCTTCACGGACTTATCTGGACAAGGCAATAGCCACTATGGGGGAGACGAATCCAAACAGCGCTTCTGTGTATAACAACCTGGGGATGAACTATAAAACGTTCAATCAATCCCAAAAGGCCGACGAAAGCTTCAGGCAGGCTCTGAATATATATAAGACCGTTCTCGGCAAGGTACCTTCCTCAAGGTCGAATATCCTTATCATGCTTTACACCTATATAGGTCACGTGCATTTTGAACTCGAAGAGTACCAGCAGGCACTTGCCGGTTATCAGAAGGCCATGGTCCTTCAGGTTGGTTTGACCGGAACCAAGCATCTCGATGTGGCTGAGTTTTACAGGTGTATAGGCAACGTCTATGCCGAATCGGGCAACCATACCGAATCACTTACCAGCTATGGGAAGGCGCTGGATATATTAATAGATATCCTTGGACAGGATAACCCAAAGGTAGGTCGGGTCTATTCCGCTATGGGCAGCCAGGCTATGGAAATCGGGGATAGGGAAAGGGCCCTTGGATACTTCGAGAAGTCGATTAAGATATTCGAGCAGTCCAGGGGAAGGATTGAATCAGAGTCGCTGAAAGCAAGCTATACCGAAACGGTTGCAGAAAGATACGAAGAGATTATTGATTTGCTGGTAAAGATGGATAGGGTGGAGGAGGCATTCCAGTATCTCGAACGGTCCAAGTCAAAGGCACTTAAGGATGCGCTTGACGAACGCTACGAGATTGATTTGGGTGCGGGGACTCTGGCTTCAAAAATCGAGGAGAGCAAGGTTCTTGCAAACAAGGTTGATAATCTCGAGAGTCAGCTTAATACAGAGAAGCAGAAACCCGATTCGCTCAGGAACCAGACAAAACTTGAAAACCTATCCCATCAATTACAAGAAGCTAAGACTCAATACTTCAAGGTAGCTGCTCAGATACAGGCGGACCCAGATTATGCTTTTTCAGTTCGTGTCCATCCGACCGAAATAGGCAAGCTCCGCGATGAACTGCCCGAAGGACAAAAGCTCGTGATGATCTATTCAGGGGAGAAGGAACTTTATCTGTTTTGCGTTCATTCGCAAGGCTACGAGGTGCGTTCGGTACCTGTAAGACGTGATTCCCTTACCGTTTTAATTAACCGTTGCCGCTATTTATGCGGAGCAAGGTATGCCGAATATTTGGCCCGGAAGGGCATGCTGTTTGGATGGAGTTGGTCTGATGACGGAACGAAATTCTATAAAGAAGAGGTAGCTCCGTTAAAAAGCATACTTTTAGAACTTTACTCATATCTTATAGAACCACTTGAGAACGAATTTTCTACTGCTGAGGTGATAACCTTTATTCCCTCCGGACAGCTTTACTACTTACCCTGGGGGGCGCTGGCTGACGTGAAAGATAGGAATGATGAACCGGTATTTCTGTCCGAACGTTATAACTGGCACGTTATGACCTCTACCGAACTTCTCGACTGCATCTACAGGAGGGCTGATAACAAGGAATTACTTAATACCCTGGCACTTGTCGGTAATCCTGCCGGTGCTGATCCCGATTTACCCTCTGCCGAGGAAGAGGTTTCCTCAATTAAGGCGGCCTATCCCAGTGCGGTGGTTCTTACCGGTGAAGATGCAACAGAGTCCGGAGTTACGAGTATCATACCTAACAGTCAGGTTCTTCACCTTGCAACACATTGTCGATTGAATGCTGAAAGTCCCTGGGAGTCTTATATTCATCTGGCTGAAACCGATACCACAGACGGGCGTTGGACAGTCGAGGAGATATACGCTCAGTCCTGGGATCGTATACAGCTGGTTACCCTTTCGGCATGTGAGACCGCAGTGGGAAGCGATCGTCCAGGATTGGGGCTTGAGAATATGGCAAAGGCCTTTTCCATCGCTATGGAAGGACCGCCCTCGATAATAGCCACGCTCTGGCCCGTTGCCGACGAGTCGACCAAGGAGTTCATGGTTGCCTTCTACGAGGAGTTGAAGGACAATCCTAAATCCGAGGCACTGCGCAAAGCGCAGGCCGAACTCATTAACTCCGAGAAGTATTCGCATCCCTTTTTCTGGGCTCCATTTATACTGATTGGAGAGTGGAGATAGAACTCTAACAACTGCCCTAAGACTTCCGCAGGAGGTCTTAGGGGGCCCCTAGCAAATACGAAGCAGTCCTGTGGGAAGTAAGTATTCACCCCCTGCCTGGTCTTCCCGGTCTAGGGATTGTTGGAAAAGAAACAACAGAGGCTCCGAGACACAGAGCGTTAAAAAAAAGCCAAAGCGATAAGTCGCGCAAATGAGAAGCTTACTGAAATATGTTTCATAGGAAATCTGTGGGTTGTTGGTCTTATCCGACAGTTTCGTCAAGGGGGAGGTGACTAATGTGCTAGGAATCCAGAGGATTAAAAGATCGCAGAGTCTGTACTATAAAGGATTATTTGTACTATGCAACCAACTGCGTCTCATGTTGGCCTTCGTCTAGTTTAGGTTGTCTTAGTATAGACAACTTCTGGTAAGGTGTCAAGTGTTTGATTCCTCCATGCCGACGAAGATGATTATAGCCATACAACATCCT
>WJJO01000227.1 GCA_014729665.1 Caldifarciminota bacterium | reverse complement strand
CGGTAGTACTCGCCGGATTGACTTATGAGCGGAGGTCAAAGGCACAAGATCCTGGAACCATTAATCCCTTCTATGTGAGGAAACCCGACGCGAAGCTTCCCAGAAGATAAGCCGAATGTTTGAAATAAGAGAGATGGAACCCGGCGACCTTGATGGAATTTGCCGAATCGAGTGTGCCTCTTTCAGTACCCCATGGGCTAAGGTTATGCTTGCCGCAGCGATGAGGTTTTCCGGTTCCCTGAACTTCGTATGTGAAAGGGACGGTATCCTCGCAGGTTACGTATTTTCACGATTAACCGGAACCGAGCTTCATATTATCAATACCGCCGTGGAACCGTCGATGCGCAGACAGGGGGTTGGCACGAGACTTCTTAGGTTTCTTACAGACAAGGCTCGAGACAAGGGTGCCCTATGGGCTTATCTAGAGGTACGTAAAAACAACCTTGCGGCGATAAGACTCTATCAGAAACATGGATTCGGTATAGTGGATACAATCCCCGGATACTACGAAGACGGTTCCGACGCCTACCTTATGGCAGCCGCAGTCGGCAAGCGGGATTAGCACTTATCGAGATACCCTATGGAATAAAGGTTCTAAGTAATATGTATTACAAAGAAAGCGGTCAAGGCTGAATGTTGCATAACCCCTTGTTATACGTGGGGGTTGCCCAGCTTGACAATCCTTGGCGACTGATTATACTCACGGCGAAGAAGAGCACGCAAAGGAGGATTGATGATTCAACTCTTCAAAGACGGCGGGGAGATGATGTGGGGGCTTTTGGCCATACTTATTCTTGGCCTGGCCTTCGTTATAGAACGATTCATAACCCTCATCATCAAGGCCCGTTTGAATCCGATGAAGTTCATGGACACACTCACCGCTGAGATTGAATCCAACGGAATCGATGCAGGGCGTGAGCTCTGTGATTCAACCCCTCAGCCGGTAGCCAAGATACTTGGTGCCGGTTTAGCCAAGGTTAAGCTGGGTCGAGCCGTGGTAGAGGAGAGTATCGCGGCAGCCGGTGCGGTTGAACTCGCGTTTCTCGACCGCGGGATGCTGTGGATTGCCATGGCGTCTACACTGGGGCCAATCGTAGGATTTCTCGGCACGGTAGCCGGTATGATCGAAGCGTTTGCCGCTATCAAGGAAGCAGGTGAGGTCGATCCGGCACTGGTGGCCGACGGCATCTCCAAGGCCTTGATAACCACGGCAACCGGTCTTATCATTGCCGCACCGATGGTACTGTTCCATACCTTATTTACCCAGATAATCGATCGCTACTCCCGCGACATGGAACAGGCCGCTACCTCTCTTGTCGATTATCTGTTCGAGAAAGGACTTCTGACTAGGTAGGTTATAATGGTTTCTCTGCGCAAAAAAAAGAAGACTTCTGCGGAGATCCCTACCGCTTCGATGGCGGATATTGCATTTCTGCTAATTGTATTTTTTATGACCACCACGATCTTCGCCTCCGAGAGGGGTCTTAAGATGCTCCTTCCGGAGAAATCCAAGCAGGTGAAGATAGCCAGCGAAAACATCATGAAGATTATCGTTTCGCCTACGGGTTTGGTTCGTGTCGAAACTGAAGACGGCCGAATGAAGGACTTCGATATCGACAAACAGGGTGATCAGGTCAGAGAAGCGGTCAAGACCGCGCTTGATAACAACGAAGAACTTTCGGTGGCCATCAAGGTTTCACGTTTTGCGCCCTATTCTAGGATGATCGACGTTTTGGATGAGGTAAAGGCGGCAAATGCTCAACGGATCAGCCTTGTACCACTTGCCGAGGAAGGCGGAGGCGAGGAATGAGGCAGTCAAAACAGAAGCTGAAACTCACACGGCGATCCAGCCCGCAGGCCAATATCCCGACGGCCTCCATGTCGGATATCGCCTTCCTGCTGCTGCTGTTCTTTATGGTTACTACCGTGTTCATGTCCGCCAAATCCCTGGATTTAACCGTCCCCGAGGCCGAATCCACCCAGCGCATCAGGTTACGTCAATACACTATAAGTACGTGGGTCGATAGGCAAGGACGGCTCCTGGTTGACGATAATTACGTCGATCCGAATGGACAGATGCCGAAGGCTGAGAAATTAAGCCGTTTCGGAGAGGTGGTATGGGATAGATATGCAACTAATACCGCATTATCGGTAGTACTTCTTCGTATCGATGCTAATGCTAGCTACGGACTGATTAGTGATCTTATCGAGGCGTTGCGGAATGTTGATGCCCGAAGGATAACTTTTGCAACGCAGTTTGAACGAGAAGAACAGTAAGGAGTTATCATGGATAAAAAGCCCGTAGCAGATCTCAAACGCTCCTACCCTATCTACCTGCGCCTGGGATTCATAGGAGCGATACTAATCAACATCGGGTTGTTTGCGCTTATGCCTAAGGGGTATGCAGTAAAGCCTTACAAAGCAACGGTAGCACAAACGACCGAACTCGATAATATAGAGATGAAGGCTGAGGACCTCACCCCGCCTCCTCCCAAGGAGGAGGAAGCGGCGATGCCCGAGGAAGCCGAGTCCGAGGAAGAGATCGAGGCAACCACGATTGCAAAAACCGAGTTCGCCGAGGTCTATGCTCCCGTCGAGGAGAAGGTTGATATCCCGGTGGTTGATTTCTTTAAGGTCGAGAAAAAACCCGAGCCCATAAAACAGTTCGAACCCGAGTATCCGCGTGATGCCAGGGAAAGTAAAGCGTCGGGTACCGTATTCGTGAATGCGCTGGTCGGACCCAACGGAAGGGTTCTCGACGTCAAGTTAGCCCAGTCTTCTGGATATCCTTCACTTGACAATGCCGCGCTTAAGGCGGCGAGGAACTGGGTTTTTTCACCGGGGGAACAGCGGGGTCAGCCGGTAAAGGTCTGGGTTAACATACCCTTTACCTTCAAGCTGTAAGGACCGGCTTGGGAGTCTATGCAGGATATGTCGGGAAAAGGCAGGTGTAGCGATTATAAGTTTGCAGAAAAAAGGGGAGTAGAGTTGCTCTATCCCCTTTTTTCGGTATACTGGAATTATGAATAGAATATCGGTTATACTGCTGGCACTAATCTGTCTTGCAGGCCTCTTTTCCGTTTGCGAGGAGTCGGAGGGACCCTGGATTTGGAACGCCGATGATAGTCTTGCGATAACTGGATGTCTGGATGAAGAAGCCGACTTCTTGTCTTCAATCAATTTGCTTCCCTCCCAGGCTACCTCACTGGTCTATCCAGCCGGATCGGCAGACAGTCTGGTTTCTGATACCACGGCGGTTCGATACTTCGTATCCGAAATCGATTTCGAGATTACCGATACGGTATCCGGTTACGAGTTTACGCTCAGTATCGATACCACCGTTACCGTGGATGTTGTAGATACATTGAAAGGCAAGGTGTTGCTGAAGGTAGACTCGCTGCTTCCGGAAGACTCAACCGGGTTCAGGCTTACCGATACTACACTTGAGAAAACACTCCGGTTCGCCTCCTGGAACGGTGTTTTTGCAGATTCCGCTGACACCTCATGGCTTCTGGCTAAATTTTCGGGCGCGCTTCAGGGTACAGCCCCCAACGTAGCCTTAGCACCGGGTTTTGAAAGCGTTACCTTAAGCTATCCCGGCGGCGGCAGACAGGTATATCCCTCCGCATCGCCGGAGGATTATGCCGTCGACGGATTATACGAACCCGATGGCTTGATATCTGTATCCCAAGGTGATGAGGTAACGGTCGATGAGGTTCTCACCGATGATGAGTTTATTCTTTTCGTAAAACAGGGGTCGGAATGGATACCCTATTCCCCCGGCATCGGAGTTACCTTCAATTCGACCGGCAAATCCAGGATTTATGTGATAGGGATGTCAGTGTGGGGTGTAGCCTATGCGTCTACCGAATGGGATTGCATAGCCTGGGGGATACCGGTTCTGGTCGAGTAACCCGTTTCCGGCCGGTGTCGCCTAATCTTGTATCGGATTGAAAAACTGTCCCTCATCGACGAGACGGTCAAGTAAGTATGCCTGAATTGCCCGAATTAGAGGTACTGCGTGAGAATCTGGAAAATCGCCTGAAAGACCGTGTTCTCCGGGAGCTCAGGATAAGAAAACCCTATATCCAGAAAACCCCTCAACCCGATGATCTTTTCCCTCAAAAGGTAACCGCCGTATCCAGACGGGGCAAGTACATAATAATCGACGCGGAAAGGAACAGGTTTATCATCCACCTGATGCTTTCGGGCAGGATGAAACTGAGGTCTTCATCAGACCCTGTCCTGAAGTCGACCGCGGCGGTATTCGTATTCTGCGATTCTTTCCTCCAACTCACAGAGGAGGCAAGGCTCAAGCGGATGAGCCTGTGGATTGTCGTGTCGGATGTAAAGGTCGACGACATCAAGCCCCTGGGACCCGAACCCCTGTCACCGGATTTTACCCCTGAACGGTTTAGCTCCATCATCTCCACCTCGCGTCAACGCCTGAAGAGTTTCCTGGTGAACCAGCGCAACATGGCCGGAATAGGTAACGCCTATGCAGACGAGATCTGTTGGGAGGCCGGGCTCTCACCCTTCAGGCAGGCGAGTAAACTCACCGGAGAGGAGATAGAACGCGTCTATGCGGCAATAGGCAAGGTACTTCGGGAAGGTATCAGCCAAATCCGCAGGGCCGCGGGAGACTCACTGGATATCGGTGAGAAGCGGGGGTTCATGAAGGTGCATCGGCGTAAAGACGAACCTTGCCCTCGATGCGGGAAACCGATCGCCTGGGTGTCAACCACCTCGCGTAACACTTACTACTGTCCGGGTTGTCAAACCGGAGGCAAGGTCTTAAAGGACGGGAGGAGATCGAGGTTCTTGAAGTGATTAGCCTTTTACCTCAGATTATAGAACCTGCGTTTAACTTGTGGATTTAAGAATCCATAATCCTTGTGTTATCTGTGTGTTAAATCCTCGACAGGCAAGAGGTAGTTTTGGTTGGGTTACATCCTTAGGATCCAGCCGTGAGTGAATTCTCTGTATGCTTAGTGTCCTTTATGGTTAGGACTCCATATCTGAAATATATTCCTGCGATATCCCCGGTCTTCGGTTTTTTATTGCCTTATGTTGACTTAAACCTTACCTCACGGTATTATTCCATATGAAGTACAGATGGCAGGCAAGGTTTGAGTCCTTGCTGCCCCAGGTCGAACGACCGATTCGCTACACCGACTCGGAGCTATTTACAGTTCATCCTTCGGATTCAAAGGTTCGCGTGGCCTTAGTGTTTCCGGATACATACGAGATAGGTATGTCCAACTACGGGCTGAGGGTACTTTATCATATCGTCAACCGGATTCCCGGAGCTGCCGCTGAACGCGCTTTCATGCCCTGGATGGACATGCTGGAACGGATGGAGGCTGAGGGAATACCCCTGCACTCCCTGGAAACGCGTACACCCCTGTGTGAGTTCGACATGGTGGGGATAAGTCTCGAAAGCGAAATGGGATATACCAACGCCTTGGGTGTACTCAAGCTTTCAGGCGTTCCTATAAGGTCGCAAGACCGCTCTGAGGAGCATCCCGTGATAGTAGCCGGCGGCCCGTGTACTGCAAATCCCCTACCCCTGGCTCCATTCTTCGACGGCTTCCTGGTTGGAGACGGTGAGGACGCTATAGGAGATATGGTCGACACATTACTGTGTTCAAAAACCCGTAAGGAACGTATTGCAGGTCTTGCGGAGATAGAAGGGATGTGGGTGCCTGAAGTTCACCGAAAAAACAAGATCGTCAAACGCCGCGTCGTATCCGAGCTGAGGTCGGAAGATGCACCGGTCCGTCAGATAGTACCCACCGCAGGGGTAGAGCACGACCGATACGTGGTGGAGATAAGCCGGGGATGCCTGCGCGGATGCCGCTTCTGCCAGGCCGGATTCGCCAACCGACCCATGCGTATCAGATCTGTAGACGATATCTTGAATCTTTCAGAGCAGGGTGTCAGGCAAACCGGCTGGGAAGAGGTGTCGTTACTATCCTTTGCCGTATCCGACTACCCGGGGCTGCAAGGCCTTCTTTCGAGACTCTCGGAAAGGCTTTCACCTGCTAACACCTCTATATCACTTCCCAGCTTCAGGGGAGAGGCCTTTACCCTCGAGATGGGAACACTTCTCAGAAGGGTTAAGAAAACGGGCCTGACCTTTGCCCCGGAAACCGCATCCCCGAGACTTAAACGATCTATTAACAAGAACGTATCCAATCAGGATATACTTGAAAGGGTGGCTGCGGCCGCCCGGCTCGGATGGCGGCGGGTTAAGCTGTACTTCATGATTGGTCTGCCCGGCGAGATCCCGGAGGACATTGATATGAACATCGAGTTCGTAAGGGAACTCGCCCGAAAGGTTAAGGGCATGATGATCAACGTACACGTATCCCCGTTCGTTCCCAAACCCCATACCCCTTTCCAGTGGGTTGCCTTCGAGGATATAAACAGCCTTGAAGAAAAGCTTGCGCGCATGCGGGAGGAGGTAAAGGTGCGCCGGGTAAAGGTTAAGTGGGCAGATCCCGCCGCAAGCCTTATCGAAGCGGTGCTAGCCCGCGGGGACGAACATATCTCAGATGTCCTGGAACGAGTCCTCTTTTCGGGAGGTTATTTCCAGGAATGGAGCGAGCATTTCATCCTGAAGCGATGGCTGGAGGCATTTTCAGAAACCGGCCTGTCCCTTTCTGCATATACAGAGGCAAAAGAGCCCGAGGACCGGCTACCCTGGGATTTCATAGATACAGGGGTTTCCGGAAATTTCCTCAGGGCTGAATACAGGAACGCATCGGTTTCACGGATTCAGCCCGACTGCTTGACGGGTTCTTGCTACGGATGCGGTATCGGCTGTAATGATACCCCGTGGCAGGAAGGAACCTCAGGTGAGGTTATTCCAGGTGGAAAACCGGGTACGCGAGTCAGGGTTTCGCAGTCTTCAAAGCCCCTCCTGCGCTACCGGATCAAGTTAGCCGTTGGTGAGGAACTCCGTTACGCGAGCCACCTCGATCTTGTCAGGGCGGTATACCGGATGCTCAGGCGTTCCGGGCTTCCTATTGCCTATACCGAAGGATATTCACCCCACCCCAAGGTTAGCTTCGGTTTCCCCAAGCCTGTGGGTATTACCAGCCGGGCGGAGTACGTGGATATAAATCTCAATTCGCGAGCTTCCGGCGTGTTGCTTAAGGACCTTTCCGCGGCTGCGCCCCCGGGACTCAAGGCCTTAGCCTCCCGTGCCCTTCTTCCACACGCGCCAGCGATAACTAAGGTTGCAGATATGCTGCACTACCAGGTTTCGGAAGGACCTGAGACCGATACCGGGCTTTTGAAGAAACGGGCCTCCTTGCTGGACAACATTCACCATCTTCACCTACTGAATTCGCACCTGGGGATAATCCTCGCCGATGCACGCCGTGTAAAGCTTTGGGATGTGCTTTCTCGACTTTACAATATAACACCATCAGATGCGCGCAGACTGGCTGTCGAGCGCATCGACGCCTACATCAACCGTGGACGGCGTCTAATAACACCTTTGGAGGAAGCTTGAAATGAAGAAAGAGATTCTTATTAACGTGGGACGGTTTGAGATAAGAACCGCTGTACTGGAGGATGGGAAACTTATCGAGTTCTACTCGGAACGACCGGATCGAAAGAATCTGGTGGGGCGGATATACAAGGGCAGGGTGGAAAATGTGGTTCCCGGTCTTGCCGGGGCCTTCGTAAATATCGGGCTATCCAAGAACGGGTTTTTACCCCTTTCGGATATACCGGATAAATCGCTTTCTGAAATCTTCGATACCGACATCGAGACTGAGGAGACGGGCAAGTTGGTGGAAGGGAAAAAACTCGATCTAAAACCCGGACAGGAGATTCTGGTTCAAGTCGTCAAGGAACCTTTGGGAAAGAAGGGCGCGAGACTGTCCTCATACATATTCCTTCCCGGCCGATTCCTGGTTCTTACCCCTTCAATCAACCATATCGGTGTCTCCCGCCGAATCAGGGACAGGGGAGAACGCTCGCGCCTGCGTTCCTTTGCCGCAAAGCTTAAGAAGGGGAAGGTCGGCCTGATCGTGCGAACGGCGGCTGAGAAGGCTACCGAAGCGATGATACGCAAGGATTTGAAAACTCTTAACGAAACATGGAACGCTATTTCCGATATTGCCTCGGCAAGTAAGGCCCCTCTGCTGGCCTACGAGGAACCTCTGGTTTCCATGAAGCTGGTGAGGGATCAGTTTACCAGAGGGGTATCCAGTGTCGTGGTCGATTCCCGGGTGGAATACGAGAATATTCTCCGATACCTGAGGCGCAATTCACCACGATTGCGTTCACGTGTCAGGCTCTTTCAGCCCAACGGAGCCGGTGAAAAGACCCAGACGATGTTCGAGAACTACGGTGTCGAATCGGAGCTAAAGAACGTCTTCGAACGCAAGATTTGGCTTAAGAACGGGGGGTTCATAACCATAGATCATACCGAAGCGATGGTGGCAATCGACGTAAACACGGGCAGATTTTCCGGCGAGGAAAGGCCCGAGGATTTAATCTTCAGGACAAACATGGAGGCCGCCGCAGAGATAGCAAGGCAGATTCGGCTGCGCGATCTTTCAGGGCTTCTGGTAATCGACTTTATCGATATGCGAAACAGGGACAATATGAACAAGGTGCTCAGGGAACTCAAGCGCCATCTACGTGAGGACAAAGCGCATACCGATTTCTCCAGATTTTCCCGGTTCGGTCTGATTGAAATTACAAGAGAACGCAAGCGCCCCGGACTATTTGTTCACCTGACCGAGGAGTGCTCGGTGTGCAGGGGACTGGGAAGGATACCTTCCAGGGAGTACCTCCTTGCGGAGATAGAAAGGGTTTTAGAACAGCATTCCGATTTCCTTTCGGGCCATACCGTACTAATCAAGGCGGAATCACGTATTGCAGACTACCTTTCGGTACAGCGTTTCGATGAACTGTCTGAATGGGCACGCTGCTACAAGGTTGCCATCGAGGTGAAAACCGATATCTACGTCCAGCCAGGGGAATACTCCATCATACTTCTGGATACCAACAGGGTAATCTACAAAAGGGAG
Organism: Caldifarciminota bacterium; assembly: GCA_014729665.1. Taxonomy (GTDB): domain Bacteria; phylum Hydrothermota; class Tepidihabitantia; order B3-TA06; family B3-TA06; genus WJJO01. Next base: position 8,759 of record WJJO01000227.1, on the reverse strand, counting down.
AACAGTAAGGTTACCAATCTCATGAACGGTTAGGTTTAAGCCTGATAAGTTGCCTTCAAGGCGGTTTAATTGAAGTCTGAAGAAAAGAAAAACACGGCCCTGTGGTTTATTCCCCTTCTATGGGCGGCAGGTTTTATTGCCTTCATACCACTTTTGAAAAACCGCTTCATAGGCGACGATTACACAGCACTCTCCATCCACCGGGTGTTCAAATCTGAATCCTTTTTTCAGACCATCCTTTACGGTGGCAACGATTTCTTCCGTCCTTTGAATATGGCTTTGGTTATGGGAAGGGGCGCTGTATTCGGAGATAACCCCTTGCCCTTCGTAATAGCCAACATCCTGCTCCACCTGGTTAATTCGACCATGGTTTTCTTCCTGGCGCGCAAGCTGTTCACTAAACGTATAGCGGTTTTTTCATCCGCGGTCTTCTTTCTTTTGGCATTTTCACATTACGAAGGCATCACATGGATATCATCCAGCATCACGCTTCTGGTTACCTTCCTTGTTATGCTTTCGCTGTATTCCCATATCCAGTACCGTTTATCTGATAAAAAGGTCTGGTTTTTTCTTTCGATTGTCGCATTCGTCTTCGCTTTCCTGACCAAGGAGACCGCCATTGGCCTTCCTTTCCTCATCGTTCTCTACGATCTATTCTTCGCACCAAGGAAAATCTCAAGACGCTTCAAGTTCTTCGTACCCTATCTGGTTTTCGGTCTGCTTCTCGCCTGCTACGTGGTCATCCAGACCCAGTGGGCTATGAAGTTTGCCGGGGGTGAGGATTCTGTCTACAAACCGGGATGGCACGCCGTTACCAACGTACTCGATTACTGGGTATGGTTGTGGATGCCCAATCCCAGACATCCCTACGTTGCCGAGGTACTCAAGGTGTTGCCTAAGCCTTTTCTTATCGTCTACTGGATACTGGCAGGTCTTGTAGCCGCGAGTCTTGCAGCAGTGATTGTCCTGGCAATACTCAAGAAGCTCTCGAAGACGATGTTTTTTTGTTTCCTGGCAACCTTTGTCTCGCTGGCTGTATTCCTTCCTTTTTCTATAAAGATAAGCGCACGGTATGCCTATCTCCCTTCCTGCTTCTTCGCACTTTTCGCCGGTGGCGCGTTTGCCGGTATCCACACCTATCTTAAAGAACATGGCAAGAGTATCCTCAAGATTATATTATGGTCGGGCGCCGGGTTGTATCTCGCTGCAAACGTATTCGCCTTGATCCTGGTTCAGCGAGAGTTCGTAAAGGTCAGCACCCTTACCGAGGAGCTTGCGCATCAGGTCGGAAGCCCTGTAAATCTGGAACCCGACGACGTGGTGTTCATCGAAGGTCTTCCTTCCCACGTCCATCTGCGCGAGGCGATCCAGTGGTTTTACGAGCCCGGGGTTCACGTCCATGCAGATAACGATAAGTACAGCGGAACACCCAGGACACTGCAGGAGGTTCGCAGTCTCTATGATGATGCCGAACTCTATTACTTCAGGTTTGATGCAGACAGCCTGTCACAGGTCAGCCGGGAACGATTATGAACAGCAAAGGTCTTTATCGGCTCGTATCTTCTGCGGGTTGACAATATTAGCTTTGCCTTTAGTATTGTTTAACGTTATGGAAACTATACCTCTGTTGAAAGGTTGTGTTTGGGGACCATTTCAGAGTCCGCGGTTGGGCCGGACTTTGTGGATTAATCCTCTGCCTACAGCATACAAGCTGTGTTCCCTTAACTGTCTTTACTGCCGTCTGGGCGCCTCCGATAACGTGGCAACCGACGTAACCCCGTATGAGAACGATATGCCCTCCGCCGAAAGGATACTTTCCTCCCTCGAGGATACGCTCCTGAAAGGGGCTGATTTCGATACCCTTGCCGTTTCCGGAAACGGTGAACCCACGCTTCATCCGGAATTTGGCGATATCGCCCGCGGGATACGCGGATTGCTTGCAGATAATGATATAAAAAAGACGTTCGCTCTTCTGTCTAACTCCACTACACTTGTAAAGGAGGACATCAAAAACCTCGTTAGTGAGTTCGACCTTCCTATCTTCAAGCTGGACGCGGGCCGTGAGGAAACGTTTGAAAGGGTTAACCGGCCCGATCCACATATAAAATTTGAAGATATTGTAACCGAATTGAAGGAACTGGGACCAGGGATACACCTGCAGGCGGTTTTCGTTGCAGGACCGAGCGGGAATATGAACGCGCGGGATCTGGAGGCGTGGATGAAAATCATCAGGGAGATTAAGCCGAAGGCGGTTGAGATTTACTCGACGAATCGTGAGTTTCCCGGGATGGGCATCCAGATGGTTCCCCTGGTGATACTCGAGGAACTGGCCAAGAAGGCCGAGAAATACTCGAAGATACCGGTAGTTGCTTACGGAAACTGGAGATAACTACGCCCTGTAAAATCACTTCGTAATTTGACAGGGAACCCGAAAAAACACCTGAAGAAAACGTTTCACGTTTTCTCGGGGACCCCGATGAAACGCCCCGAGATTCGGCTTCGTCGTATATTTGGGATCAGATAATTGGAGAACTTAGAAAGATCGAAAAAGGAGATAGAATGGTAAATAAACTGATAGTCGGATGGTTAGACCACAGGGAAGCAAAGCTTTTCTGGCTGGAGGGCGATGATGTAAAACGCGAGAAACGTATCAAGTCAAGGGCGCACGGAAGGCATGATCACGGCGGGTGGTCCCAGTCTCGGTTCGACAGACAGCGCAGGGGAGACCTCAAGCGCTACTACGATGATATCATAGATGCAATAGGCAGGTCAAGGGAATCTTTGCACCTGGTGGGGCATAAACAGGCCCTTCGGGAGTTCCGCAACCGGTGCGAGGAGGATGCCGAACACCTGTTGGGAAGACTCCACGAAGATAATAAGGACGAGATGACCGATGCGGAGATTGTGGCCTACGGACGAAAGAAGATGAGGTAGTTACCCACAAAAAAGACTAAGTCTTTTTTGTGTAGGTACCCGTGAAGCGTAGGTGCTGTCTTGGTAAGAAAAGAAGGCTTGACGTCGGTCGTATCTATCCCATAATAATCTGTAACCCTAGAGGATGGAGGATGAAATGAATAGGTTAGTAATCGGGTTGTTGTGTACTATTATGGGAGTTGTATTAATCTCCTGCGAAATGATACCCGAAGCGCCGCAGTTGTATAGACCGCTCGACGGTGCACAGGTTACTCATCCAACCTTTATATGGGAATCGACGGGTGAGGAGTACGAACTGCATTTATCGCAAGATCCAACCTTTGCCACGATTGCAGATACCTGGAGTAAGATTAATGACACTACCTTTACACCACCCGATACCTTAGATACGGGAACCTACTACTGGCGGGTTCGATGCCGGGGTACCGACTGGAGTGAGTGGTCTGATGTTTCGAGCTTTGTGGTGAGTGTCGGGGCTTCGGAACTAAGATTACTGTCACCACCTGATGCCGATACGATAAAGACACCGACGTTGTTTTGGAGTTCGACTAATGCCAATGAAACCTACAATCTAATAATCTACCAGGGTCAGCCCGAGGCAAATCAACTTATCCTGGACACGGTTATAACCGATACGTTTTTTGAGATTACAGATTCGCTCGATCCGGTTACGTATCACTGGAAGATTGCGGCGGCAGATACTCAAACTGACTATAATAGATTCGTTACATACACCCTTGATGAGAGTTATTTCCCAGCGGGGCCTGGTTATGTGTGGGAGTACCGTTGCTGTTATTGTTATCGTCCATCAGAAGAAAGCGGAGAACCTTCGGTTACCGATACTACATATTATTCAATAAAAGTATCTGAGTTTATCGGGTACGGAGATAGTATAGTTGTTAAGATGGTTCAAGAAGATGAGTACGGGGAACAAGAAATTTACGGATTCTTTCGATATAAAAATGATAGTGTCAACGGGATTCCTTTATTTCCAAAAGATGGGGATACGTTGGATCTTTATCCAGATTGGCTACATCAAATTGTTGAGAGAATTTCAGATAGTAGCGTAAAATGGGGATATGTAGATTGGTTTGATACATGGAATTATAAGTATGAACACTGTTACCGAACTGCTGCTGTGGGTTTAACAAGATACAGCCACGGTTACGGGTGGAAATCACAAGTTGCCCCTCACCGAGATTGGTTGAACAGCTGGAAGGACGATCTTATTGACTTTTCTAAAAGTGAATAGAAGGCCTTAAACCAACCCGCCTGTTGAAAACCCCCGAGCCATAACGTGGATAATTTCGAAAAAAATACACCGTTCGACCCATACCTCACCACCGGCTAACAACTTAGATTTACTAACAAGTTTTCCACAGGTTATCCACAGCCTTTGATAGCTAAATTATATATTAATAGTAAGGTATATTTTTGTTAGATATCGGATTAATTCCCTGGTGTAAGTTAATGTAATAAAACGTTTAACGTTCCGGGTGTGAGTTGGCGCTAGATAGCTTGACAAGGGGTGAAATTTGAGCTAAACTAGACAGCCAAGGAGGACAAAGGATGAACGAATCGGGACCTAAAAAGATACGGAAACGCGACGGCCGGGTAGTTGATTTCGATCTCGAAAAGATAACTAACGCTATTTCCAAGGCCGCCAAAGCGGTGGGAGAAGAGGGAAAAGAACAGGCGGAGACCCTGGCCCGGAAGGTTGAAGAAGAGCTTGTAAAGCGCCACGGCGAAGCAGGCATTCCCTCAGTCGAGGAAGTCCAGGACATCGTGGAGACGGTTCTTATACGTTCCGGGAACGCGAAAACCGCTAAGGCCTACATACTCTATCGCCGCAAACGCGCAGAACTACGCGAAGCAAAAGAGTTCTTCGTAGGTATACAGGATGATCTGAAACTCTCCCTCAACGCACTGAAGGTCCTTGAACGCCGCTATCTGCTGAAAGACGAGGAAGGCAACGTCAGAGAGACGCCGACCCAGATGTTTAAGAGGGTGGCAAAGGCAATCGCGGCGCCGGATGAGCGCTTCGGCGGGGACGTGGCAAAGACCGAAGAGGGGTTCTACAACCTGATGACTTCCTTCGAGTTTATGCCAAACTCACCCACGCTCATGAATGCAGGTACGGAACTGGGGCAGCTTGCAGCATGCTTCGTTCTGCCTGTAGAGGACACGATGGATAAGATATTCGAGTCGGTCAAGCATGCCGCCATAATCCACAAGACAGGCGGCGGAACCGGCTTTTCCTTCTCCCGTCTACGTCCCAAGAACGACATGGTGCGCTCCACAGGAGGGATAGCTTCGGGTCCCCTGTCCTTCATGCGTGTTTTCGACGTGGCAACAGACGTCATCAAACAGGGCGGGCGTCGCCGCGGTGCCAATATGGGCATATTGCGCATCGATCATCCTGACATCCTCGAGTTCATTACCTCCAAGGAATCCGAAGGCATCCTGACCAACTTCAATATCTCCGTAGGCGTGACCGAAGAGTTCATGCAGGCCGTTGAACGAGATGAGAACTACAGCCTGCGCAATCCCCGCGGAGGTGAAGAGGTCGGCAGGCTTCGTGCAAAGGATGTGTTCAACCTTATGGTTACCATGGCCTGGCGCACTGGTGATCCCGGTATCATCTTTTTAGATAAAATCAACGATGAAAACCCCACGCCCGAGCTTGGCGAGATTGAAGCAACCAATCCCTGCGGTGAGCAACCTCTGCTGCCTTACGAGGCCTGCAACCTTGGTTCTGTAAACCTTGCCAGGATGGTCACTGGTCACAAGGTCGACTACGAGCACCTTCGTGAAACGGTACATGAAGCCGTGCATTTCCTCGATAATGTTATCGAGGCGGGGCGTTATCCCCTGCCCGAGATAGAGGAGATGGTTCGCCGAAACCGGAAGATTGGCCTGGGGATAATGGGTTGGGCCGATATGCTGTTCGAGTTGGGGATACCTTACAACTCCGAAGAAGCCCTGGAATTGGCCGAGAAGGTGATGGGTTTCGTCAATGATGAAGCGATTAAGGCATCGGTCCAGCTTGCCCGAAAGCGGGGGGCATTTCCCAGCTTCCCGGGCTCTTCCTTCGCCCGCAGGGGCCAGGAACCTCGCCGTAACGCGACCGTTACCACCATCGCTCCCACAGGAACCATATCAATCATTGCCGGCTGCTCTTCGGGGATAGAGCCTATCTTTGCAATCTCGTTTATCCGGAACGTCATGGATAACACCGAGCTTCTTGAGGTTAATCCCGAGTTCGAGAGACTTGCACGCGAGATGGGTTTCTACAACGAAGGATTGATGAAGGAGATAGCCAGACACGGAACCCTTGCCCATATACGCAAGATCCCCGATGCGGTCAAGCGCATCTTCGTTACCGCCCACGACGTTAACCCGTCCTGGCACGTGAAGATGCAGGCGGCATTCCAGGCTCATACCGATAATGCCGTTTCAAAAACGGTCAACCTGCCGAATCACGCAACACCCATGGACGTGGCCGACGTTTACATGCTGGCCTACCGGATGGGATGTAAAGGCGTTACCGTTTACCGCGACGGCTCCAAGCAGTCACAGGTCCTCAACATCGGAACCGTAAACAAGGATCAGAAGCCTTCCGCAAGGGCGGCAAGGATGCTTTCAGGATACAGTTTTTCAGACCGGATGCTAACAGTGAGCTCTGAGTTTGCAGGCGACTGCCCGAAGTGTAATTCGTGAAAAAACCTCAACAGGTTACCTGAAGGGGTTCTATTGTAGGGGCGATTAACGTAACCATCGTTTCACGTCATGAATCGCCCCCTACTTTTTTATTCCAATAAGGTCGTCTTGCGTGTTATTGCACCATCGGAGGTTTTGAGATTAAAGAAGTATACACCTGCGGATACCTGTGATCCATCCTTACATCTTCCATCCCAGATTATTGAACCGGTCTCAGATAATACATCGAAAGACCTCACCAGACGACCGTCTGCCGAATATACAGATAGTTTATAACCGTGAGCACCCTTCAGGCTGTAAGATATCCGAATATCTCCACCACTCGCGTAACCAACGTCCAATCCGGCAATACTCTCCGGTCTATCCTCGCCAATCCCTGCGGCCTTGTTGAGACGGACGGTTAAGGTATCGTTCGTATCGTTCTCGTCGTCGGCATGATTTATAGTAACTCGCAGCACCGCCGAGTCCGGAACCTCCCAGCCCTCGACCAGGACAACCGTATCGGCCTCCAGAAACCCAAGATCAGCGCTTCCCGACCCGAGGCCTTCCAGCTCCACCGAAACCCCTGACATATCCCCCAGACCGAAGTTGGATACCACCGCCTTCAGGTCAATAACAGTCCCGACTTCTATCTGTTTCCCATCATATATATCAACGAGTTCCAGAACCCCTGCGTCAAAGTCAGGAACTTCTCCTATAAGCCTGTCCAGGCCCATCATGCACAGGTACGTCGAAACCCAGCTCATATCCGTGGTATCGGTATCCTTAGTCGTCGCAGGTATGCCTCCGTCGTCGTCTGTATCGTAGGAAAGCAGCTTATGGGCAAGCCACTTGTGATGCCGCGCATACTTTTCATCCCCGGATATGTCGTACATCGCGCCGTGACCGTTGCAGAACCCGACGTTCCACGAGTTGTCCCAGGACCGGCCCGATGGCTTCCACACCTGGAAGGTATCCAGATAATGCCCGTTCTCCGCGACCCAATCTATTCCCTCACTCATGTTCTCCTGGAAGTAGGAGTTGCTAATGCCCCAGACCATTGTTCCTGCCGACATTGCCCAATACTCATCGGACAGGTGGAACTGCGGGGCTTCATTTATCTTCTCAAGAAGCCTGTGGCTGTGAGCCAGGGCGCTGTCAAGCGCCACTCCGTCGCGAAACTCCGTCGTATAGTAGTACAGCCAGCCCGCGCACCAGCCCGTTACGAGTCTGTTGAGCTTCGATGAAAGACTTAAGGGATGGGTTTCGATATAGGAAACGCACGAGTCACGGTACCATCCCTTCGAGTTGTCTCCATAAACGTTTCGGAACCTTGACTCCGCGGCGATGCCCCATGCGCAGTTGTGTGCGCGGTAGTAATCCTGGCCGGGATCGCCTTCCTCTTCCCAGGCAGGGAAGTTCTCGCAGTAGAACCAGGCCTTGTCGATATTTTCCCTGTATCTTGAGGTATCCCCGGTCAGTTCTCCATACCTTGACCACACCCAGATAGCCTCCTGCGTGTTATCCGTCTGTATTATATCCTTTAGTTCGCCCGTTTCGGCCTCTATCATACCGCCGTGGTCTGCGGAATCGGCATCGTCCAGCTGCCAGAACGCGCAGAAGTCGGCTATCTGGCGGAACTCGTAAAGGTAGTTAAATCTCATCAATAAAGGATTTATAGACGTGTCAATCATCGGAACATTGTAGTAGTAGTCCGGCAGGACGTAGTCATCGCCCGGATGCGGGGCGGTCGCCCAAATCGGTACGGCTAGTGTTATAACCGTCATTAAAACAAGGATTTTCTTCACGATATTCCTCCAGTTTAGGCATGATAGCAGGAGAGGTATGAATTGTCAAGTGTATCGGTTTTCGCTTCCTTTTCTATGGACGACACCTGGACGAGGAACTTGGTTTTTCCGTCCTAGAAAAAGAAGAATTATGGTTTCGTTAAAGGGTTGACAATTAATAATAACATCGCTATTATATTATATGTACTATGCAACCAACTGCGTCTCATGTTGGCCTTCGTCTAGTTTAGGTTGTCTTAGTATAGACAACTTCTGGTAAGGTGTCAAGTGTTTGATTCCTCCATGCCGACGAAGATGATTATAGCCATACAACATCCT
>WJJO01000019.1 GCA_014729665.1 Caldifarciminota bacterium | reverse complement strand
TTTTTTTTGACGAATTAGATGTACCCCTGACGCGGTTGACATAGCCACGAACCCCTATATTATCCGTAATGGAGGACCGTCTCCAGGTAAATAAAGAGGACATCGCGCTGGTCGAACGCGCCCTCGGAGAGGACTACTCGGCCCAGAGGGAGATCGTAAAGCGTTACCAGGGGCCGATCTTCGCGTATGTGTACCGCTGGATGCGCAACCGCGCCGACGCCGAAGACCTTACCCAGGACGTGTTCATAAAGATGTTCCGCGCCCTTGGAACCTACTCAAGGAAATCGAGCTTCCGCGCATGGCTGTACCGCATAGCCCGTAACCGTATAATCGACTTTTTAAGGCGTAAAAAGCCTTATGCCGTCGATATCGATAATGTGGTTCTGGAGGACGAAAATCCCACCCCAATCGAGGTTCATGCAAAAACCTCGGAACGTGAAATGCTCGATAAGGTGATTGAATCCCTGCCTCCCCTCTACCGGGAGGTGCTTCTCCTAAGACACCGTGATGAACTGACTTATGAGGAAATTGTAGAATCGACAGGCATTGCCCTGGGTACGATAAAGGCAAGGCTTCATCGGGCCCGGGCTATGCTGAAAAAACAACTTACGGAGGCGCAACTTTTATGAAGGATAATACGTCAGCAATAGTGATGGACTGCGCAGAATCCAGAAAGTGGATCGAACTCCGCTTTGACGGTGAAGAGATACCAGAAGCTATCACAAAGAAGCTGGATAAGCACTTGGCCTCTTGTGATGGATGCCGTTCATGGGCAGCCCGGATGGAAACCGCCCTGGCCAAGCTGGAAACGCTTGCCGAGCCTCAGCCTACCGGACGGTTCAAGGCCAGACTCATGCGCGAGTTGGGCCTTTCACCCGTTCCTGTCTGGCTTCGCTGGGCGGGCGGCGTTGCTGCAGGCTTTTTCGCAGCCTGGCTTTTAGCCGTAACCTTCCTGGGTGACCGCCTCCTCGGAGCAGCTCGTGAAGGAATCCCCGTACTATCTCGTCTTCTCAGGATCGGGCAGTACCTGCTGCCTGCTGGATCCGGACAGAACTCAATCCTAACTATCGCCACCGAAATCGGAATAATCATCCTTGGAGGTGCAATCCTGTTGATTGCACTCGGTATCCTTGCAAGAAGAATGGTAACTCGCGCCCAACGCACTCATCCTGCTGCGGCGAGGAGCGCTTAATGGAGGCCAAATGCATCCCATACTGTATCTACTTCTACTACTGACACTTGTGCCTTATCCTTCAGCCGCCCAGCTGAAGGGATATGAAAATCTAGAGTACCAGGAGATTAGCGCTGAAGAGGTGGTAGAATCCTCCGTAATAGAGGGCCCCCTCGTAATAGCGGCGGATTCGGTCTACTCTTCGAATCTAATAGTCTCAGGCGACGCCACCGTTGAAGGCACGGTGGAAGGTGAAATTACGTTAAGTGACGGCATGCTTACCCTTCCGGGTAAGTCGGACGGTCACGTCGTCCTGCGTGATGCAGGCTTCTTGGTATCTGGAACCGTGTGGGGCGATCTGGTTACCATCCAGTCGGACGGTGTTGTTTCCGGTGAAATTTACGGCGACGTTCTCGTTTTCGGAGGTATGCTCCAACTCGACTCCACCGCACTAATCAAGGGGAACTTAACCGTGCTGGACGGCGAGTTCGGCAAGGATAACCACGCTGTAGTCAGGGGCCAGACGACTACGGTAAAACTTGGCTTCATCAGCAAACTTCTGGAACGTTTCATGAGGCGTGGGTGGGAGTCAACCGAACCCGGCGAAGGTTTTAATCTCAGGAAAGCCTTTGATATGCCCCTCGGCTGGGCCTTCACCCTCATCCTGTACACTTTGGCGTATCTTCTCGCTCTGCTTTTTATTACCGTTATTCGCCGCTGGCACAAAAGGGCCGAGTTCATGCTTTCACGCAACCCGTGGTCACCGTGGATAATGGTCCTTACAGGTGTGATTTACCACCTGGTTATTTTCGGTCTTATACTGGTTCTTGCCATAACCGTCATAGGAGCGGTTCTGATACCCTTCGTACTCCTCTTCTTCTTATTCATTGCTTCCATGGGTACCGGTCAGGCATCGTTATGGGTAGGCGGGAAGATTCGCAAATGGTTCAAGATAAAGGGTAAATCGCGCTTCGTCACCTACACGCTCGGTTTCGTATCCATATATACCGTATCGATACTGGGGGTGGTATTTTCCGTGTTGGGGGAGTGGGCAAGGATCCCGGGTTCTGTCCTCCGAGTACTTGGATACTGGATTATTCTTCTCGGAGCGATACTCGGGCGGGGCAGCATTATCTACGTAATAGCCTTTCCGAAACAGGTCAAACAAGCGTTAACCCAGGAGGCCGATGAGTCCGAAAAGAGGTAGGAAGAAAACGTTCTTCGCCAGGTTAGGAACCGAGATCCGCGACCTTTTGGATAAGTACAACCGCAGGAACGGTTCCCTTTTGGCGAAGGGTTTGGGATTCAGTTTCCTTTTCGGACTGATCCCCCTACTCTTCTTTGCCGCCTCAGTTGGCGGCTATCTTTACCGACTTATCCCGGAGTCCGAGTTGAAGGCTTCGAGGTTTAACGAGTTCCTGAACTTTATCCCCAGTCAGGCAAGGGAGGTTTTCCTTTCCCACATCCAGGCATCATCTGATAATTGGGGAGCAGTCGGTGGTCTGGGGATACTGATACTCATAATCGTCTCTGTAGCGCTATTCGACTCCCTTGAACGTTCCTTTGCCACTATGCTCTCGGCGCCCCGCCGCAAGTTCCACTTAGGCAGGCTCATATCCCTTGCTTTGATGTTCGGAGTAATAGTATTCTTCTTCGGTGCCGCAATACTTTCCACCGTTGCGAACTACCTTTACGGGATTATCGAACTACCCGACTTGCCTCCTCGTCTCATATTCTGGGGCGGCAAGGGATTGGCGGCGGTTATCTTGGCATTCGTTCTTCTGGGGCTTTACTATCTCTTTGCCCGCAGGAGACTTCGGTTCTGGCGGACATTAATTGTCGCATTTTGCACCGCCTTGTTTTGGCAGGTAATTGTCTTTGCAGGTTCTTTGCTCATAAGATACGCAGGCCACAGGGTGATTGTTTACGGAGCCCTTGCCTGGGTGACCATATTCCTGATTTACCTCAGGCTCCTTGCAGAGCTTCTGCTGATATCCAGTTTGGTGGTGAGCAGGGCGTCGCCTCAAAAAGGCGAAACCGCCTGACTTGACAGAAAACCTACGACCTATATAGTATCTAAAACCAAGGATCAAGAAGGATTCGGTGATAAGCTTATTCCTGAGTATAATGATAATCTCCCAGGCAATACCCGACACAACTAAACCGGTCTTGACATGGGAGCCTGGAAAACCGGCATGGGGTGATACGATAACATTTACGTATCATCATGATGCGCCGGATGCGGACTTCAAGGGTGCTGCAGAACTTACAGCAACTTTCGAGACGGAAAGCAAACAGATGGTCCGCGAGGGTAACCTGTCTAAGGTAAGTTTCATTGTACCTGATTCTATTCACAGGGTGAAATTAGCAATACACACCATTGAAAC
>WJJO01000226.1 GCA_014729665.1 Caldifarciminota bacterium | reverse complement strand
TGCACCGGTATCTTTGAATACCCGGGATTCGTCGGAAGGGAATGCGGAGACGTTGCCGGATATCAATTCATCCGCCTTTAGCCTCTTGCCGATAGTTTGAATTTGGGTGTAGTCGAAACGGGTGGATTTCAGGGATGGTGTCCTTTTTGCCCTCCAGTGTTGAGTGACTTCGGCGTAATCGGTGAAATCGGACGCCAGGTAAATCCTCGATGCGGTGAATGCGTTACCCAGGATTTCGAGGCATCCGGCTATGAACTCCTCAAGATCCTCAAGCTGGATGGCCAGGTTCATTATCTGAGCGTACGCGGTCTGATAAACCAGTCTTAATCGGAGTTCTTCTTCAGCCTTCTTGAGCTCCGTGATATCGGTTAATACACCAAGGGTGGCATAGAATTTACCTTCCGCATCGAAGATAGGCGCCGCAGTAACCAATACGTTTATGGGATTGCCGTCGGATCGAATGAGGGTTGCATCGTAACGTGAAGATTCACCTTTTTGTCGATTTCTGGTTTGACGCTCGATGAACCCTGAATCATCGGGGGGGACGAAATCGAGGAGGTTCCTGCCGATGAGTTCCTCGGGCGGATATCCCATAAGCTCAGCCATTTTGGGATTAACGAAGATGAATTTTTCGTCCGCTCCAACCAGACTGATTCCTTCCTGGGCGGTATCTACCAGTGTCCGGTAATGCTCTTCCGATTCACGTAATGCCTCCTCGGCCTTCTTTCGTTCGAGCACGGTTGCGAACATATTGATGACCCTTTCGAACAGGAAGCGATCCCTGGAGGTGATGTCAACCGGTTTATCTGACCACAGATGCAGTACACCGAGTAGATTGCCGCCTGCACCGAGCACGGGCCAAGATACAAGCGCCTTAATCCCCAGATGTTCAAGTCTGGATTTGAAGGGTTTGAGGATAGCTTCCTCAGTAACATCGGGTGCCAGAACCGCCTCTTTCCTTCGGGCAACGAACGCGGCGACATACCTGGGGTCATCTAAAGGTTGATTTAGGATCATCTCTTTTAACTGTTTCTTACCCAAACCGGCTAAGGCCTTGAGTTCGAGTGTGTTTTCGGCCCGGTTGAAAAGTCTTATTATCCCGTAGTTAAAGGCAAGGTTAGCCGCAAGTCCGTTGAGTACACGCTGGCAGAGGTCGGGAATATCGATGGCGTTTACGGCCGCCTCAGCTATTATCCTGAATGATTTATGTTCCCTGTCCAGGGCCTCCTCGGCCTCCTTCCTATCGGTGATATCCCTGGTTACTACTATGAATCCCTTGGGTTTACCCAACGCGTCAACAACCAGCGATGCTGAAAGTTCGGCCGGAAAACTTGTTCCATCCTTTCTTAACATTGTGTACTCCACGTTGCTTATCCTTCCTTCCTTAAGAACCTTAGCCGCGTTTTCACGGGCACGTTTCATCTCTTGAGGAATGATAAGGTCGAAAAAGTTGATCTCCATAAGGTCGGCTACCTTCTTGATGCCGTGGAGTGCAAAAACCCGCTGGTTCGCAAGGGTAAAGTTACCGTCAAGATCGGTAAGCGCGATTGAATCCGGTGAGGTTTCGATGAAGCTGCGGTAGAGTTCTTCCGATTCCTTAAGGGCATTCTCGGCCTTTTTTCGGTCGGTAACGTCCGTAACGAAACCCTCCAGGGCAACTAGCTTGCCGTTTTCTGTAAAAACTCCCCGCCCCATCTCCCAGACCCACTTCTCGCTGCCCCACGCGGTGATAATTCGGTATTCCAGCTTGTACTGCTTTTCCCCAGACAAGGCCGTATTAATTACCTCAGCAACCGGTTTCCGGTCGTCGGGATGGATAAGGTCACCGTAAGATATCTTCCGGTTTTTGATAAGATACAGAGGCTGGTATCCTGTAAGATTGGCACAACCCTCGCTGACGAATTCCATGGTTCTTTGGGCATCGTCGGCGCAGCGGTAGGCCATTCCCGGCAGATTACTCATTAGTGTCGAGAGTACACGTTCCGATTCCTTAAGCGCCTCCTCGGCTTTTTTCCTGTCCGATATGTCCTCGGTCAGAATCACTACCCTGTCAACCTTACCTTGCTGATCCTTAATCGCGTAAAAGTACTGGGATACCCAGAGGGCGCCTCC
>WJJO01000225.1 GCA_014729665.1 Caldifarciminota bacterium | reverse complement strand
CCGCCTATGCTCTTTATGTTAACGTCCATCGATGTAGCCGTTTGCGCGTACAAGGGTCTTACCGCTGTAAACAAACCCCTTACCGCAATCAGGCACAGGGCAACGGCTATTATAACCAGCATTATCTTAACGAACGGGGATACGGTCAGACGAACCGCGCCTTCTTTTGCTTTTAACATATCGACTCCTTTCGTGCTCCCATCCAGCAAAGCCGGATGGATTGCAATGTTTACAGAGAACTTTCGATTACATTATATGTAAAATCGGGTAACTTTTCAAGTCTTGGTAAGGTAATCGGAAAGGCTGGTAACGAAGACCTTTAGTCGAATTACTATTACTTATCGGAAGAAGGAGCGTCGACCTTCGGTCATACGATATTACTCGCAGGATTAGTCTGAGGACCGTTTACCTTCGGAAAAACGATATTACTCGCAGGATTAGTCTGAGGACCATTCCCAGGAGACGTCCCAATTCCTATTCCCCTGGGCTACGTTGATATCCTCGGCCCCTATCATCTCCAGGGCGTGGTTCAGCCAGCCTGCAAACATCCGGGGTATCAAATCCTCACCTAACTCATCTGCAAGAATCAAAACCGCGTTGGACTCAGAGACGCGTTCGGCCTTGAGCTCCACCCCCGAGAAGTACCTACGCCAGAACAAGGGCATCCGTTTCATCAAGGTCATCGGGTCTATGAAAACGATGAGCCCCCTGAAGCTGGTTGTAAGTGAAACCTCGCACAGGTATCTGCCGTAGTCAGCAAGATTGGCAGCAGCCTTCAGTTTCTGCTCCCGGCCCTGGCAGCAGGTCTTAAGCACGGTCATCAGATGTTCAGCCGGGTACCAGCTTCCCTTTTCGGCGGATTCCAGAAGACCGAGTGTATCGGGCCCCAGAACCTTGTTAAATTTCTCCCCTACCTCGCAGTCGTATTTATCCCGGTACCAGTCGGAAAGGATATTAAAGAGCAGACCCCTGACCTTAAGGTTCTGGCTCATGCGAGCTCCATCCAGCGTCTGATGCCCGCATATGCAAGGAGCGCCATGGCCGCGGTGAATCCCAGGAGGGCCATGCCTACCCACTTGCCGCCTATGGCGTAGCAGAACAGGGCCCCAAGGCCCGAAAGCGCTATCAGCATTATACCGGTGGCCATGCTTATCCAGTAAGTCCGGCCCCTACCCCTGCGGAACGCCATTATTACGAAGGTCATCGCCGCAACCGCGGCAAGACAGACCGCCGAGAAGAACAGTACAGCCGCCTTCATGAGTCCGGTGAGTTCGATGCCTGCCGTAACCACCGAAAGTACCCCCAGTCCTGCAAAGACCAGAACCGAGATGACGATTGTAACCAGAAGTTGTGCACGGCTGAATATAGCGCAGCTGTTGTTTATCATTATAACGATCGCCCACACGCCGGTTACGACCGAGAGGAGGAACAAGAAAGGAGGGATTATATTCTCAAGCGTCAATGCGCTGTGGGTGAAGGCCTCGCCGCCGCCCATCCCCTCGATTATCCCCATTGATAAACCCGCTGAGCCGAAGAAAAGGGACGTGAGTGCAACCAGAAGAAGTATCCTGCGCTCGATGCTTTCAGCCGGAACCCTCCTGCGCGCCATCAGCAGGAAAAAGGTGCCGAGAAAACCGACCAGGCCCATGACGAGATTGACAATGTAACTGTTGGGCCTCCAGATATCGACAAGTCCGGGGATTGAAAATACGTAAGACATATTAAGAAACGAACCAATAGCCAGGTATAAGGTTAATATAGAGAAAAATAAAATATTGATAGTAAGCCGTCCACGTTTCAATTCCATTGAATAAATACTATGTATAAATCAAATTTTGTCAAGAAGGTGAAGGTCAGGTATAGGGCGTTGTAACCAATCATATTCTCACAATTATTTTTTGCTTAACTGCGGGTTTGCAATACTCGCCATCTTCTGTAGCCTGAGTGGGCCATGAGGGATATACCGGCCGCAAAGCCCAGGATAGGAAGGCCTTTCCAGTGATCGGCCTTGAATGCCAGGCAGAGGAAGAAGCCCAGACCGGAGACGGCAAGGAACAGAATCCCCAGGGACAAATCCCTCCAGAATACCCCGCCCCTGCCCTTACCGAACGCGATCAGGGCAAAAACCATGCCGACACTCGAAAAGATGCAGACCACTGCTAAAAACAGGGAGGCTATCTTAACCACACCGCTGAGTTCTATCCCCAGAAGCGAGGTAAAGAACAGGGCTATGAAGGAGCCGAGAACTAGAAGAGAGATAATAACCGTCGTAAGCAGCTGACTTCGCGACATGATAAGGTAGCTGTTTCTTATCAGTATGAGTATGGCGATAACTGCGGCGATAGAGGCCGCGAGGAAGCTGCCGAGCGGCGCCAGGTTCCCCGGGGTAAGGAAGCTGTGGGTGAGGGTTTCGTCGCCTGCGAACTTGAACATTACACCAACGAGTATTAATGCGGCCCCGAAGAAGATGGATGTCAAGGTAATCAGGATCAATATGCTTCGTTCGGCGCCGCGGACCTTCATCCTTGCCGCAACGGTGGCGAAGAAGAAAGCGGCTGTAAAGCCCACAAAGCCTGCCGCTATCTCCACTATGTAGCTGATGTTCCTCCATATACCGTTCAGCCCTTCAATATCAAGGGCGAATGAAAGATGCAGGAATACACATACCGCCAGTATAGAAACCAACACAAAGTAAAACCAGAATTGGCTGCGTTTCGACTTATCCATACCGATATCATATGTACAATCAACTCTTTTGTCAAGCATAAGCGGTTTTATGAAAACCATCCCTGACACTCAAATCGGTGATTCAATCCGATGAGGTTTACATCATGTGTTCGGTTTCGTATAATTATACGTGAGTGAAACAAAGAAAAAGAAGTCATTTCAATTGAACGCAGACGAGACGGCCTTTCTTGCTCGCGAGATAGACTCGACAAGGAAGTGGTTAATCGTATCCGGCGTTATAGCCCTAATCATATTCGGGGGTGCGGCAGTACTGGGGCTTGCAGGCTTCTTCATAGGCCTTATCAGACTTACCTCGCAGCCCGCATTCCACCCGTCTGCCCAGACCGATATGGCGATATTCATTATCGCAGGCATCCTGGGGGTATCCTTCTGCGCGGTATGCATCTGGCTGGGCGCAGCGGCTCTCTTAACCGCGGCAAGGGGAAAGGCGTACCTGGTAACCGGGTCTTCAGCCGACCTCCTCGCCTACCATCAAAGGATGAAACGCGTGTTCGTAACCATAGGAGGGATAGCCGTATTCGGCATCGTGATGTGTATTATCTTTGCAGCTTTAGCATTCGTTGCCTTTGCCGGATTCGGTATGGGGGTCGTGGATTGATGATATGAACAAGGAAGGCAAATCACCCGTACCCCGCACACCCATTGCCCAGGCCGTACTCCGAGCGTACGGGGAGGGCAAACAGGACGAACTCCTGGAACCCTATCTTCTTGTTTCGGAGGACGGTCAGCCCGTGGGCCGAGTAGGCAAGGGAGATTCGGTGATATTCTACAACATCCGCGGCGAAAGGGAGATAGAACTCACGCAGGCCCTGACCGAGAAGGATTTTCCTCACTTCGAGACCCGAGATCTGGACCTCGCTTTCACGACCATGATCCGCTACCGCAAGGACCTGGATGCTCGAATCGCCTTCCCTCCCGAGGAAGGCCTAGCGAACACGCTTGCCGAGGTACTGTCGAAACGCGGCAAGAGGGTGGTCAAGATAACCGAGGCCGAGAAGGCGGTACACCTTGCATATTTCCTTAACGGGAAAAGGGAAGAGCCCTTCGCGGGCGAGGAGCGCATAGTCGTACCGACGCGCAAGGACGTTGCAACCTTCGATGAGGCTCCGGAGATGTCTGCAGAAGGGGTTACAGCCGAGACCTGCAGGGCGCTTGCCGACGAATCGGCTGACGTCATCGCAGTCAACCTGTGCAACGTGGACGTGGTCGGTCATTACGAGAACGAACAGTCGGTCTTAAAGGCGATCGAGACAGTAGATGCAAGTCTCGGCAAGATCATCGCCTGCGCACGCGAGCGCGGGGTAGCCTCACTAATCACCGCAGACCACGGCACTGTAGAGCACTGGCTGTATCCTGAGGGCGCAAAGGATACGGGACATACCTCCAGCCCGGTACCCTGCATCATCGATTTCCGGGACACGGGATTCAAACTCAGGGATAAGGCTTCACTTTCAGACGTCGCACCGACGATACTTGACATCCTGCAGATACCGAACCCCCCCGAGATGACAGGTGAAAGCCTAATAAAGGGTCAATCGCCTTCCTCAAATCGTGCACTCTTCCTTATCCTTGACGGGTGGGGGCATTCGGATTCGGATTACGGCAACATGATAAGCAAGGCCGCTACGCCGAACTTCGATAGGCTCTGGAACAACAGTCCTCATACCCTTATTACGGCATCGGGTGAGGACGTGGGGATGCCGGCAGGAAGCGTGGGCAACTCCGAGGTCGGTCACCTTCATCTCGGTGCTGGCCGAACCGTACTCTCAGACCGCTTGCGCATCGACCGCTCAATCGAGGACGGTTCATTTGCAGACAACGAAGCCTTCTTATGGGCAGTAAACCAGGCAAATCGTCGGAACTCGGCCCTGCATCTTTTAGGGATCGTAAGTTTCTACTCCTCCCACGGCTCGGTCAAGCACCTTCAAGCGCTCATGCGGTTATGTAAAAGTGAAGGGGTGTCGCCGGTGTACATACACGGTATGCTCGGACGCAGGGGAGAGCGTCCCGAGGCGGGCGCACGGTACATGGGGATGCTCGAGGAGGAGTGCGCAGAACTGGGCGTAGGCAAGGTCGCAGGCGTCATAGGCAGGTACTGGTCAATGGACCGCGAGGAGAACTGGGACCGCATCGAGAGAACGTACCGCTGGCTGGTGGAAGGCGAAGGGGTAAAGGTTTACCCGCGTTAGTTTTTTACCACAGAGGCGCAGAGGCACTGAGGGGCGGCTGCGCCGCGTTCGGAACTGCTTTTTTATCCGCAGGTGACACAGATGGATGCAGATTTTTCCCAAGAAAACCTGAATATCAAACGGTATGGGCAATTGATTTCTTCTCCGGTCTCGCGCAAGCGGCGTATTGACCCCGGTCTTTAAGCTAGGTGTCAGTCATCAAGGTTTTCCTTAATCTCGGCGCTTTCCCGTACGCTGACTTGGTGAAGTTCGCAAAGCGAACTTCTAAAATGTCGACGAAGTCGACATTAAATCCCCCTTTTATTCCCCCTTAATAAGGGGGACAAATTCGTGGTTCAGGTCAAATATCAAATATCAAAATGCAAATATCAAAATATGAAGGTATGGTGGATATTCTCTCAGGGTGTAGTTATCCCGGGAAGCCGACTCCAGACCCTATTTTATTACGACGTATTCAGCCTCGGCCTGGGGTTTTGGAATCGGTATGTTGTTTTCTGTAAGACCCTTTATGTGTAACTCTATTGCTTCATACATGTTTCGTTCCACCTCGTCCCTGTTATTACCTGTTGCCACGCAACCCGGTAAATCCGGAGAATAGGCGGAATAGTTACCGTTCGCCTTTTCGATAACTATCAGGAATCTTTTCATAACTAATAACCTCGCGTACCTTCACTGTGAACTATACATTCAAAGGATGACCTGTCAATACAGATGGACTTAACCACAAAGAACACGAAGCATCCTGTATATTTTATTATGGGTCTTGTATAGTTTAGTATCGAACTACTAAGCATAATTTGGTTTCCTCATAAGTATTTCTACTAGTTTATTCACCTGCTGGTCAAAAGTCAAATCTCTGTAGTTGTATCTGAATTCCATCTCCTTCAAGTAAT
>WJJO01000224.1 GCA_014729665.1 Caldifarciminota bacterium | reverse complement strand
TCCAGTTTGTTGTTCACTTGCTAATATCCTGACAAGATTCCCGACTGTATCAAAGACTCCGCAGAAAACCTCTTGTGATTCTTGTATGGAGTAAGAGATATTTGTTTCCTTCTTCGAAACTGGAAACACATCCAGGTTGTAACTGTTTTCCTCAAGTTCTTCCTCTACAGCATTAATATAGTCCGAATACCAGATATACTGTCCTTGGTAATTGCTGTCGGGTCTGTTGGAAGCAAAATACAGCCTTGAGCCATCAGGAGTTAAAGATGGGCAATCGTTGAACGAGTAACGACCGGGCAGGCAAATAGGTTCGCCTAACCACTCTGGTTCTCCGAAGTATTCTCCCTCCCAACGGGAACGGAAGGTTGATCGACCTCCATAACTAGGTGTGGCACATTGAGAAAAGTATATCCACTTACCGTCTGCTGATATCCAAGGAGAATACTGGTCACCCCAAGGGTGCATCTTTTCGAACACCTGTTCCCTTGGTCCCCAGCCTGTATCCTCCCACGTATGCTTGAATATGTCCTCCCCGTCGGCATCCCACCACGAGGAGGCATACAAGGTCTTGCCGTCAGGCGCTATGAAGCAGGTAAACTCGTATCCGGGCGTGTTCACGTTAGGCCCTGCGTTCTGCGGCTCGCCCCAGTCGCCTGCAACACTGTCCCACTCTGCATACCAAACGTCGTAGGCGCCGTATCCGCCCGGACGCTCCCACGCTGTCCAGAACAGCTTGGAATGATCGGCGGTTATCGAAGGGGAAAGCTCCCTGCGGATGTCGTCCATGTTAACCGACAGCCGGGTAACCGAATCCCACTCCTCTGTCTCTTGATTGTAACGCGCCACGAAGATGTCATCGAAATGGGCGTAGACGTCTATGGTGTAGTAAAGCTCTTTCCCGTCGGGCGAGATGCGTGCGTGGTAGTGGTTGCCGAACGAGTCTGACATAGGCGTGTGATTTATAACCTCGGGCAGCTTTACAGGGTCTGACCAATAGCCTTCTGCTAAAGCCGTACTGCAGGTTAAAATGCTGATAATGATAAGGTTTCTCATAACTCCTCCTTTCACGATTATAACATACATAATATTAATCACCTGTCAAGAATCCCTATCTACCTATCTTCTTCATAATCTGGTTAAATCAACCTGAATGCAAATAACTTCTTAAGCATTCGTCAATAACTTGACAACCGGCAACCTTGGCTTAAGCTTGATGTGCAAGCACAAAGGAGACTACAGATGGTCATCGAATTTACCCCAAGGAGGGGGCGTGCTTCGTAAATCCGCCAGGTTGAGGCTTCGTCCGTTTATCCCCCTAGATATGATTCCATCCGGTGGTGATTACGTTTCAACAGGCGGAGATAAAAAGGAACTCACCCTCCTTCTGGCAGACATCACCGGTTTCACAGAACTCTCAGAACGCCTGGCCGTTCAGGGATCGGCGGGAAGTGAGGAACTAACCTCAATCCTCAATTCCTCCTTCGAGAAGATGCTATCTGAAATCGACCTTTACGGCGGCATCGTCATCTTCTTCTCAGGCGACGCTATATTCTCTATTTTCCCGGGCACAGACGACCAAACCCGGCTGAGAGCTCTTACCTGTGCTTCCAGGATCCGGGAAGAAATACGCAAGCTCTCGCCTGTAAAAAGCTCAATCGGGAAAACCGATCTGCGTATATCGATCGCCCTTCACGCCGGGGAGTTAAACGATTTCCGCCTCGGGGGCGAGGAGAGGGTTGTGCGTGTACTCACAGGCGATGCGGCCAACATCCTTTACCGGTGCGAGAGGATGACCGCCCCGGACACCATTCGTCTGATGCCGCCTGTTGCAGAAGGTATACATGAAAAACTCAACCTAAGCTTAAGCAGAGAGTCTCTTGAACTAACAGGTATAATCTCGGCTTCCCCGGAGGCAGCTGCACCTGAACTTCCAGATGAGCTTGGAAGGGGATTGACTGCGCTATTGCCCTGCGGGCTGGCTGACCGCTTGACCTCGATGCCCGACGAGAAAAGCATCCTTGAAGAACATAGCTACGGGTCGGTAATGTTCGTCAACTTCTACGATATACCCCACGATTTCGAGACCTACAACACTTACTTCAATACGGCCTGGCGAATAGTACACAAGTTCGGAGGTGTGGTAGAAAAGATCGACCTCGATTCCTACGGAGATAGGTTGATGGCCGTTTTCGGTACGCCAAACGCATGCGAGGACGATGCGAAACGCGCGGTATTCGCGGCCCGCGAGCTTATGAGCAACAATCCCGCCGGTGCCGCACAGCGGATCGGTATAAGCTCGGGACCTTTGTTTTCCTGCGTTATCGGCTCGAACCTCCACCGGACCTTTACTGTAATGGGTCATACCGTCATCCTGGCCGCGCGGCAGCTTGAATCGGCAGATGAGGGGGAGATAAGGGTTGGGGAAAGGACATATCAGCAGACCTCGTCTTCGTTCAAAGCGGCAGGTCGTGACGCGGTGGCCCCCTTCGGCAAGGAAACCGGTGAGGGTTCCTGGCTGCTTGGAGAACGCCGCATTGACCAGGAATGGTCAAATCCCCCGGACAAAAGATTGATTGGCCGGGAGTTAAAAATTACAAGACTCCGTGAAATTGCAGACGATGTAAGACAAAGTAAACGCGGCTTTGCAGTGACAATCCTCGGGGAAGCCGGTATCGGCAAAACCAGACTCGTCCAGGAGTTTGCGGGCTGGGCACGGAAAAACGGATTCGTTGTAGCCGGAGGCAGATGCGCCAGTTACGGAAAAGAAACACCCTATCTGTGCTGGAGTGATCTCCTGCAAACACTTCTTGCCGAGGGTGAGGAAGGAGTCAGTAGAGAAACGTTGATGCGTGCAATGGATTCGGTAGAGCGCCCGGCCTGGGCACCAATACTTGCACCTTATCTTGGCCTTTGTATGGATGAAAACGAATTCACATCAACGCTTGATCCATCTGCACGCAAACAAAAGATGTTTGCTCTCATCCTAGAACTGATGCTCAGATACGGTCAGGAAAACCCCCTGCTTCTCGTCTTTGAAAACGTGCAGTGGATAGATTCCCTGTCGCGGGAGCTTATTGCTTCACTTTTCGATTTACTGCCCTCAGTACCTTTGATGGTGATACTTCTAACCAGACCTATAGGCGAGGTGTTCCCCTGGCATTTCCTGCCCATACATCTCGAGATGAGGCTTTTCCCACTTGCCGAAAAGGAGGCTAACCTTTTGGCACTCGAACGTCTTGGCAGCCGGACCGTTGACACCCTGTTACTGAAACTCATACACGATACTTCTCAGGGCAATCCCTTATATATTGAAGAGTTTACAAAACTTCTACTCAGTAAGGATTCACTCGAACGCACGGGGGCGAAGATAAGCCTTAAAAAGAAGGCTGACATGTCCCAGATTCCACCCACCATCCACAGGGTAATATCCAGCAGGATAGACCTCCTTAACGAACGTGCTAAAGGAATCCTGAGGGCGGGCGCCGTGATCGGTAACCGATTCGACTTTCAGATCCTTAACCGAATTCAGGATATAGCAAACGGTGAAGCCCTAAAGCGCCAACTGGGTCTACTGGCCTATCACGATCTGGTGAAGATTATCGAAGATAAAGACTCCTCAACATACGAATTTCGTAATATGCTGATCCGCGAGGTTGCATACAGTACGCTTTCATTCGCCAAACGCAGGACATACCACCGGAGGATAGCCGAGATGCTTGAGAAGAAAGGCGAACCTGAACAGGTACTCGTTCATCACTACCAGCATACCTCGGATAAGGGGAAAACCCTCTCCTACCTCGTTGGCTCGGGTGACAGAGCGGCGAAGGCCTTTGCGAATGAAGAGGCGCTCACATTCTACGACGAAGCATTAGACCTTCTTGATAAGCAGAAGGAACTTTCAAATGACATAAAACGGTTTCAGCTTCTATTGAAAAGGGAAAACGTCCTTTCTCATATTGGCGACCGCAAAGCGCAAAGACGAGACCTTAATACCTTGCTTTCGGTTGCCCTGTCGGCTGAAGACGAACACATGCTGGGGATAGTGCTTTTCAGGGAAGCGGCCTACCGTCAAGCCACAGGGAATCTTAAAGAAGCCCTTGCCAAGGCCCTGAAGGCTGAAGAGATTCTAAGCAAGAAACCTGAACCGAGTCAACTCTTGAGTGTTCAGAGAATCATCTCCCTGATATTACAATCGTTGGGAAGGTACACCGATGCCCTGAAACGTTTGGAAAAGGCACGTGATATGGCCTGCAAATCGAATAACATCTCGCTTGAGGCCAGGGTAGAGGTCGATTTCGGCCAGGTATATAAGCAGCTGGGTGAATACAGACAAGCGATTCCTTTCTTCCAGAAGGGCTTAAAGCTTTTCCGGACCAACAACGATCAAAACGGCGAGATAATGACCGCTGCGGCACTGGGTGTTGTCTACAAATATCTTGGTCTTTATAAACAGGCGATATCAGCCTACGAAAAGGCGTTAAAGCAGGTAAGTCAGATAGGCGATAAGAAGGCTGAAGAACGAATACTTAACAACCTCGGGATAGTAATGAAATATCTAGGGGAGTATGATAAGGCCCTCTTATACTGTCATCGTGCGCTTCAAACTGCACGAACCATACATGACCGACATGGAGAGGGTATACTACTTGATACCATAGGTAACATTAAAAGGGCACAAGGCCATTTTGAAGAGGCGATTGAAAGCCTCGAGATGGCAATAGAGATTGCCGAAGGAACATGTGAGAAGCCGGTACAACTTAAACATCTATCGAATCTTGCAACAGTCTATACCGAAGTGGGATTTTATTCAAGGGCGCTGGAGCTTCTGGAAGAATCCCTTAGTATGGCCGAGGAATTAGGGGATGCCAAGAGTCAGGGTCTTTGTCTGGATAAAATTGGTATGATTTATTACGAACAAGGCAGGCATGAAGAGGCGTCAGATTTTATCAAAAAGTCGGTAGACATCTTTGAAAAAACTGGCGCGGATATGCTTCAACTGCAATGCAAGGAAGACCTAGCTGAGGTATATATCGCAAGCGGTAATTACAAGAAGGCTATCGTGCTGTCGGAGGAAATCCTGGGCTTAGCAAGAACTAAAGGTCTGATCGCGGAGGAGGCAAAGGCTCTTCGAATCCAGGCCGAATACAAGCTTACTCAGAGGGATCCACATGGTGCCTTCTTCCTTGTGAATAAATCGGTGAAGTTGTTGAAAGGAGAAAAGCAAACTAATCAAGAAGTAACCTTCACATACTATAAAGTACTTAGAGGCCTTGGAAAACAGGATGCTGCAGCCGAAATACTTGAAGAACTTTATTCTAAGGTAATTAATCAAGCTGAGGCAATCGGTAATGCTGATATGAAGGATAGCTATCTTTCAAACGTCTCGATCAACAAAAAAATCGTAGAGGCCTGGGAAATGCTCGGAGCAAGGGAAAGCAAGTAATGAGCTCCTTCTACGTATTTTAACGATAATTGCGACAACTCTGACAAAGATTAGTTCTCGGGAGTCGTTGATAACCCTCCTACCTAACTCGATACTTTCAGTTACGTCTACTTTCACACGCGAAACGGTAATACCACCTACCGAAGTTTCTTTATATTCGATAACTTCCAACCCCCTCGGAACTACTGAAAATTGAATACCCTCAGCAACCATAGGAGAAGTAAGTATTATTTCATTAATCAGCTAAACAAGCTTGACATAAGAATACGATAAAGTAATATGTAATGTGAGTAGAAGTCCACGACCCAAATTCAATTCCGAGTGGATAAAATTACACGACGGATCAAAGATAACGCTTCGTTCATTAAAGAAAGAAGACATCCCTCAATGTCTAGAAATCAGAAAAGCGGTATACGGATCTCCATTCACTGTAGAGGAATGGAGATGGAAATATGGACCAAGTTCCCCATATTTTTTTGATGTCTTGGTCGGTGAATATCAAGAAAACGTTATCGGAATGCAAGCTCTCCTCGCTTTTCCATTTCAATTTGGAGGAGAGATTAAGCAATCCTTGAACCTATTAGACTTGATGATTCATCCCCTATGGCAAAAGAAAGGGGTCTTCAGCGCTATGATTGCAAAAGTTGAACGAGAATTAAGAGGTAGCTTCTCTTTCATGTACACATTTCCAAACGAGCGTTCATGTTACGGGTTTATTCGGAAATTCGGATGGAAACGCCTTTTCAGTCCCTGTCTTTTAGTAAGACCGGCATTACTTTATCCAGACGCCAAATTAGATAGTCAACGACAAATTGAAAACAGGGTGGGAATACTTAAAGATAAACAATACATTAGGTGGAGATATTCCAGACCTGGCCGAACATATAG
>WJJO01000223.1 GCA_014729665.1 Caldifarciminota bacterium | reverse complement strand
ACATTGGCCAAACCACCAATGACCATGTATGGGGTATTTCCCTTTTCAAGAAGTCGAATGAGTTTGATCAACGTTTCTTCAAGTAAGCTCATTCTTTCCTCATGTTCAGTAACGCTAGAGCCTTACGCATTGCTATTATTCCCTTGACCTTGGCGTCCAAATCCTTTTTTCTGGATTCCGGTGACATCATATCAAAAATTACACCCACGACTGCCAATGCTTGAGTCGTACTCATCTTGTTGATTTGTTTTTTCTCCCATTCTGCGAAACGTTTCAGCCCTTCAGCCCGTTCATATAGTAGACGTTTATACTCGTTTGGATTAAATTTAGTTTCACTCATAAGTAATAATATGCACATATTTCAAGGCTTGTCAAATAACAACAATTGTTTTTTTTAATCCGCAAGGCAGAATATAACACAGCGTACGCAGGGACTGATCGAGAGTATTCGAAATGACTCGACGGCTGATTATTGTAGTTTTCTCTGTGCCCTCCGTGGTTCCTGCGTTCCACAAAACTTGACCATACTCCTCTAGGCACTATAATTCATTCCATGTGTATAGGAATTCCCGCCGAGGTTATCGAGATTTCAGGTCAGACGGGCAAGGTCGACTACCAGGGAGTGGTCAGGGAAACCTCGTTCGTGATGCTGCCCGAAGCAGAGGTCGGGGAGTTCGTTATACTTCACGCGGGTTTCGCAATCAAGAAGCTTTCAGCGGAGGAAGCCCGAGAGACCCTCAAGCTCATAAGGGAAATGCTCGAAGCGGCAGAGTAACATGTCTGATTTACCCGAACTCCTTGCACAACTCGAAACAGATAAAGCACTCATGGCTGGAATGGTCAAACGCCTGGCCTCAGGGCTTGATAAGCCGTTGAAGGTCATGGAGGTGTGCGGTACACACACACATGCCATATCCAGGACAGGGATACGCAGGGCGCTGGCAGGCAAGGTCAGGCTTCTTTCAGGCCCGGGATGCCCGGTATGCGTCACATCGGATTCTGATATCGATAAGTTCATCCAGCTTACGGAAATCGACGGTTTGGTTGTCACAACCTTCGGCGATATGCTTCACGTGCCGGGTTCAAGAACCTCCCTTGCCGCGGCTAAGGACAAGGGCGCGGACGTACGCATCGTCTACTCACCCCTGGACGTGCTTAGTATAGCCGAACAGGAACCCGGAAAGCACTTCTGTTTTTTAGGCGTCGGTTTCGAGACAACCGCTCCCGCAATTCTTGCGACGGTTGCCGAGGCCCGGAACCGTAAAATCGAGAACTTTTCAATCTACGCGGCATTCAAACTCATTCCCCCTGCATTGAGATTGATAGCATCACACCCGGATATATCGATAGACGGCTTCATACTTCCGGGACACGTTTCGGCAATCCTGGGTACTGAACCCTACAGGTTCCTTGTCGATGAGTACTCAAAGCCCTCGGTCGTTGCTGGATTCGAGGCTCCAGATATCCTCCAGGCCCTTATGATGATTACAGCTCAACTCCAAAAGGGGAAACCTGAGCTCGAAATCCAGTACAGTCGAGTGGTGACGCCGGGGGGCAACCTCAATGCCCTCAGGTTCATGGATGATATGTGCGTTAAGGCAGATTCCGAGTGGAGGGGGCTTGGTGTAATTCCCGCCTCGGGGCTCAAGCTCAAGAATCAATGGAAATCCTTTGACGTCGAGGAAAGATACGAACTTGCAGAATCCTCGTTTGAAAAGAACCCTTTAGCTGAGAAGTGCAGGTGCGGCGAGGTGCTTCTGGGCAAGATTACGCCGCCTGACTGCCCGCTGTTTGCATCTACCTGCTCTCCATCAAATCCGATAGGTCCATGCATGGTTTCATCGGAGGGCGCTTGCTCGGCATACTACAAGTATGAAAGATAAGTTGAGCGGTTTCAGGTTTACAGTTGTGCTGTCTTGTGTTAAGTTTATCTGTAGTCCATACTTACAGAGCCAGACTATCAAATGTAGCCTCACCCAATGGGTGATGCGACCGGATGAGGCTTCCGGTAATGTTACCCCTCCCCCTACCCCCCTCCACCGAGGAGGGGGTAATAAAGCTGATCCACTACTGAGGAACGTTCCGACTTGTCTGTGTGAAAATGAAGAGCCGGTATCCAAGAGTAGAGGTTTCCCCTTCCCTGGTGGAAGGGGGATAAAAAGACAAAACCTGACTGGTAGGTCCTGGTTGTGT
>WJJO01000222.1 GCA_014729665.1 Caldifarciminota bacterium | reverse complement strand
GGCAAGGTCCAGCCCGGCGACTTCGTGGTAGGCGGCAGTAACTTCGGCCTGGGTTCATCCCGTGAGCACGCTCCCCGTGTCATCGCCCAGTGCAAGGTTGCCGCAGTCCTTGCAAAATCGTTCGCCCGCATCTTCTACCGCAACTCCATCAACGTCGGACTCCCTGTCCTGGAATGCGATACCTCAGGGATCGACGCGGGAGACGAGCTTGAAGTCGATCTCGCCCGGGGATTAATCAAGAACCTAACCAAGGATACCGAGATTAAGTTTACCCCCATCCCCGGGTTCATGCGAGAGCTTCTTGAAGACGGAGGTCTGGCCGCGCACATCCGCAAGCACAACGGGTTCAAACTATAAGGAGAAACATGGCTGATAAGATTACGGTCAAGGACGGCAAAATCGAAATTCCCGACAATTCGATTATCCCCTTCATCGAAGGCGACGGAATCGGTCCTGATATCATGTCTGCATCGATGCACGTATGGGATTCAACGGTCGAAAAAATCTATGCAGGAAAACGCAAGATAGAGTGGAAAGAGATATACGCAGGGGAGAAGGCCAACGAGAAGGTCGGTTCATTCCTTCCCGAAGAAACCCCTGAGACAATCGAAGAGCACGTCATCGCCATCAAGGGGCCGCTTACTACTCCTGTGGGCGGCGGGTTCCGGTCACTGAATGTGAGTCTGCGTCAGATACTCGACCTTTACGCGTGCGTCCGTCCTGTCTCCTGGGTGAAAGGCGTGCCCGCGCCGGTCAGGCACCCGGAGAAACTCGACGTTGTGGTGTTCCGCGAGAATACCGAGGATGTGTACGCAGGGATAGAGTGGGAGCAAGGGTCGACTGAAGCCAAGAAGATAATCGACTTCATCGGGACCGAACTCGGCAAGAAGATAAGACCAGATTCGGGGATAGGCATCAAGCCAATCTCGGTAACCGGAACCAAACGCCTCGTCCGAAAAGCCATCCGTTACGCAATAGACAACAACCGTCGCACCGTCACCCTTGTTCATAAGGGCAACATAATGAAGTTTACAGAGGGAGCGTTCAAGATATGGGGGTATGAACTTGCCGTAGACGAGTTCCGCGATTTTGTGATAACCGAGGCCGAACTGTGGGATCAGGTGATGGCAGACGACGGGGTAACACCGACAACCAAGGAAGGCGCTTTCGCAGACCTGCGGGGAGGCAAGCCTGCCGGCGATTCCGGAGGCCGCATCGTCGTAAAGGACCGCATCGCGGATCAGACCTTCCAGCAGGTCTTGCTCAGACCAGCAGAGTACGACGTCCTCGCCATGCCCAATCTCAACGGCGACTACCTGTCCGACGCGTGCGCGGCACAAGTCGGAGGCCTGGGTCTGGCGCCCGGGGCAAACATCGGCGACTTCGTGGCATTGTTCGAGGCGACCCACGGCACAGCGCCCAAGTACCGGGGAATGGATAAGGTCAATCCCGGATCCCTGCTCCTTTCCGGTGTTATGATGCTGGAATACATGGGCTGGAAAGAGGCAGCCGATGCCATCAGGGCAGCCTTGGAAAAAACCGTGCTCGAAAAGAAGGTTACCTACGACCTGGCCCGTCAGATGGAAGGGGTCAGTCCCGTTAAAACAAGTAATTTTGCAAAGGCCATCGTTGCCAATCTTTAGTGAGGTTAGTATGAAATGTGAACACTGCGGCAAAGAGATTTCGGAAAAGTTCAGTTATTGCCCTTTCTGCGGGGGAATCCAGGGCGCCCATGCAAATGGTGAACTCTATCGCAGACAGGGACACAGACTCAGGGTACAAGGCAAGGTCAGGAAGGCTTTGGAGTCCTACAGGAAGGCTGCCGAACTTATCCCGACCGACGCTTACATTTTCAGATGCCTGGGAGATATGTACTCACTGCTTGGTCAACCCGAAGATTCCATCACGGCTTATAAACACTCCCTTAACCTGGAGCCGAATTCCGCATTCACCTGGTATAACCTGGGTGTGTCTTACTACCGCTGCGGGTACATAGATGAAGCTATCGAGGCTTTAGAAAGATGTCTTAAGGTTGATCCGGATTCCGCCATGGCCTGCTATTGGCTGGGTGTCGCCTCCTATCACCGCGGCAATCTTCCCCAGGCAAAGAAATATTATGAGACACTGCTCAAGGTCCATCCGGAGTCCAAGATAGCGCATTATTACCTCGGTATCGTATACAATGCATTCGGAAGGTACAAATCCGCATTAGAGAACTTCAAGGTAATTGAAGAGCGCAATCCGGACGATGCAGCACTGAATTACCACATGGGATACGCATACTTCTACCTTCACGATATGCAGAATGCGGTTGCAAAGCTGCGCAGGGCTTTAGAGATAAATCCAAAACACAAGGCGGCAAAGCTTCTTTTGGAATCTTACCTGGAGAGCAGTTGAAGTAAATCATGAGAACCGTCAGCCACAGCCTCCTAAGGGGGTGAACAATTAAGATTTGAAAAAACTATCCCGGACACAGGGGTGTTAACTGGAAGCCCAATCAATGTGGTTGAAACAGGGTAGAGTAATAATTTTCCGGGTTTATTCGGGGAGCCACTTCTCAACCGTTACTTTCGTCCCCTTGCCGGAATGTGTGTGGATTTCCATCCGGTCCATCAGTCTTTTCGCGCCGGGAAGACCCTTGCCCATGCTCCGGGTAGTTGAATAGCCGTCGGTTAAAGCAAGCTCTACGTCTTCGATGCCGGGACCCCGGTCAATGAACGTTATCTTAATCCCCTTGCGAGGTCTGCAGTCGGACTCAATGCGAACCTCACCTTCACCTGCATAGGTGAAGACGTTGCGGGCAAGTTCCGAGACCGCGGTCGCGATTCGTGTCTGGTCAACAAGACCGAAACCTATCTCCTGAGCCATTTCTTTGGCTTCACTCCGAATTTTTAAGATATCTGCTTCTTCCCTAATCTCTATCTGCTTCATCTCCCACTTCTTCCTCGCCCTCTGTTTGAGATATCTTCTTATGTGAGATTTGTCCCTCGATATAAGCCTCTAGCATATCGTAACCTTCGTCAAGGTTAATAGCCGTTCTGACGCCACCCATAGAAAGTCCCAGTTCGACGAAGGTCGAGGCTACCGAGGGAGGCATCCCGACTATGACCAGTTCGGCGTCCAGGATGCCTGCCATGCGTGCCGTTTCTGCAAGGGTACGGCCTATGAAGGAATCCACCGTCTCGAGCGCTGATATATCTACGAGCACACCCTTTGCACTAGTCTCAGAGATACGCTTGAGGATATCGTGCTGAAGCTGCTCGGCCATCTTATCGTGCAGATCGACCTGTATCGAGACTATCAGGAACTCGCGGAGTTTGAGGATGGGTATTGCGCTAGTCTGTGCCATTACCGTCCTCCTCAGTTTCCACAGCCGCGCCATCGGCATCATCTGTATGGGGTGTTTCTCCCTTCAGTTTTTCCGCCAGCAGTTCGTAGCCTTCATCGAGGTTGATTGCGGTCCTGACCTCGCCCATTGAGAGACCCAACTCGACCAGGGTAATGGCAACCGCAGGCTGCATGCCGACTATTACGATATCCGCATCGAGTGTTGCCGCCATCCTTGCGGTATCGGCCAGTGTTCGTCCTATGAAGGAGTCCACCATCTCCAATGCCGAGATATCTATCAACACGCCCTTGGCGTTCGTTTCGGAGATACGGTGAAGGATGTCGTACTGGAGCTGTTCGGCCATACGATCGTGCAGGTCGGTCTGAATAGAAACGATTAAGAATTCCTTGAGTTTGAGAATAGGTATTGAGGAATTCTGAACCATTAATCCTCCTTGTTTAGAGTCATGTTGATACGCAGTTTGTCGAAGGCCCATTTAAGGCCTTCTGCAAGATTGGCAAGGGTTTCGATTTCGGAAAGATCTACACCCAGATGTACTATAGTTTGGGCAACCTCGGGACGGATGCCTGTAACAACACATTCCGCACCGAGAAGCTTGACTGATGAGATTGTTTTAAGAAGGTGGTTTGCTACCGCCGAATCAACGGCAGGCACACCGGTTATATCCATAATCGCAATCTTGCTCTGGGTTGTCGCTATATCTTGCAAAAGATTCTCGGTAAGGTTCTGTGAACGACGCGTATCAAGTGAGCCTATCAAAGGCAGAACCAGAACCTGATCCCATATCTTGATTATGGGATTTGAAAGCTCCTGGATAGCTTGTTTCTGCTGCTCGATAAGATGTCTCTGCGCGGT
>WJJO01000221.1 GCA_014729665.1 Caldifarciminota bacterium | reverse complement strand
GGATAAATAGTATACTACCTGAGAGTGCACTTGTCAACTGTAAGGTGACCGCTATTTATTAAAAAAATCTCTCTAACGATTCTTCTCTCTGTAAATTCCTCGGGTGTTTTCGGCGCCAACTTAAATTCCGAGCAACCCTAGGCCGCTCCTGCATCCT
This sequence comes from Caldifarciminota bacterium, assembly GCA_014729665.1. GTDB lineage: Bacteria > Hydrothermota > Tepidihabitantia > B3-TA06 > B3-TA06 > WJJO01. The sequence continues at coordinate 6,426 of WJJO01000221.1, read as the reverse complement.
TAATTGCAATCATATCAACTTCCATCATAATTATCCATCTAAAACTAAAAGTCGAGGTCTTGAGAAAAATACTATTGTTGCAAAGTCAAGACCCCGGCTTTTTAGCTGAACCCCTTCATGGGTAGTTAATTACAAAAGAGAACTCTATGTCCTCAACGTCCCGGGAGAAATCAAGGGAAGATACCTCGTCTCTCGTATATTCGCTGTAACCTTGCAAGCGCTTCTATGCGGGCCGCGTTGCGCCAGTCTGTATCCAGTTCCTTGGCCTTGCTCTTAACCCGCTGGAACGCGTCGAGTATTATGTCCTTAAGCTTGGCATCCACCTCGCTGAGTTCCCAAAGCTCCGAACGCTTGTTCTGGAGCCACTCCAGGTAGCCAACTATCAGCCCGCCCGAGTTACACAGGATATCGGGCAGAACATCGATTTTCTTTTGCTTGAGTATCCGGTCTCCGTCACGGTCGCAGGGGTACTCGGCCCCTTCGGCTACCAGTTTCACGTTCAGCATCGGTGCGGTCCTGGCCGTTACCTGATTTTCCAGCGCGGCAGGGATGAAGATATCGGCTTGCAGGGAAAGGAACTCATGGTGCTCAATCCTCTCGGCATCGGGATAATCGGCTATGCGTCCGTTCTCCTTATCGAAGCTCAAAAGGTTCTCCGGATCGATGCCTTCAGGATTATGTATCGGGCCTGATGCATCCTCCACTGCAACCAGCCTGGCGCCCTTCCGGTTTAACAGGATGGACACCCAAGCGCCCACGCTTCCGAAACCCTGCACGGTGAAGGTTACCTCCGAAAGATCGATACCCTTATCTGCGGCCCATGCCTCGATAGTGTAGACGAGTCCCTGCGCAGCAGCCTTGTCGTGACCGATGCAGCCGCCGAGGTGGATGGGCTTGCCGGTGGCGACGTGCGTCCTGGCCTGTCTCTTGGCCGGGGGCATGGTGGAAAGGTAGGTATCAAGGATCCACGCCATGTGCTGGGGCGAGGTGTTGACGTCGGAAGTAAGTATGTCGTATTCCGGTCCGATATTGGAACCCAGGGAGTAGGTAAACCGTCTGGTGATGCGCTCCTGTTCGGAGAAGCTGTAGTCTGAAGGATTGAACTTCACCCCGCCGTAGGCCCCACCGAAGGGAATGCCGGTAATGGCCGCCTTCCAGGTCATCATGGTCGCCAAAGCTCGCATACCGTCGAGTTCCACCCAGGGATGAAACCGAAGGCCGCCGAAGTAAGGCCCCATCATGCTGTTATGCTGAACCCGGTATCCGGTCAGCAGCTCGATGCGACCGTCGTCCATCTTGACCGGGAAGTTGACTATAACCTCGTTGGTTGGTCTTGTCAGTATCTTGAGTATCTCGGGCGGCAGACCCATGAGATCGGCGCTTAGGTGCAGACACTCCTGTACGTCGGTATAAAGGCTGTTGTGGTTAGACATGATCCGCGCCTTACGGGAATATTCCGCGTTCTTTGTACACCGTTTCCAGGCGGGTCAGCGCTACTATGTAGGCCGCGGTACGCCAGTCCACCTTGTATTCCGCGGCGGTGGTTCTGACCCGCTCGTAGCCGGCAACCAGCTTGCGATGCAGCTTGGCATCGACCTCTTGCAGGTCCCAGAACTCACTGCGCTTGTTCTGAAGCCACTCGAAGTAGCTAACAACGACCCCGCCTGCGTTGCACAGAACGTCGGGCAGAACCTCGATTCCTCTCTCGAAGAGGATCGCGTCGCCTTCTGGGTTGGTGGGGCCGTTGGCTCCCTCGGCAACCAGTTTTACGTTAAGCCCGGGAGCTGTCTCCGCGGTTATCTGGTTTTCCAGTGCCGCGGGGATGAAGATATCGGCCTTTGTGGCAAGGAAGGTCTGGTGATCCACGGTCTCGGCCTTTGGATATCCGCCGACCAGGCCCTTGTTCTTCAGGGCATATTGGTACAGATCGTCGGGATCGATGCCTTTGGGGTTGAATACCGCGCCGCTTACGTCCTCGGCGGCGAGAAGCACCGAACCGTGGGATTTGAGAAGACGCGACGCCCAGGAGCCGACGTTGCCGTAGCCCTGAACGAAGTAGGTCGCGCCCTTGAGATCGAAGTTCTTGTCCCGGGCCCACTCCTCGATGGTAAACACCACACCCTGCCCGGTGGCCTTGTCGCGGCCGATGGAACCGCCTGATTCCACCGGCTTACCGGTAACAACGTGAACCGATGCCTGGCGTTCGTGGGCAGGCATGGTGGAAAGATAGGTATCCAGAATCCAGGCCATTATCTGGGCGTTGGTGTTGACGTCGGGAGCGGGTATGTCGTACTCCGGTCCGATGTTGGAACCGAGGGCATAGGTAAACCGACGGGAGATTCGCTCCAGCTCGGTCTGGGAGTATTTGCCGGGCTCGCATTGAACCCCTCCCTTTCCCCCGCCGAACGGGATGTCGACGATGGCCGATTTCCAGCTCATCCAGGTGGCCAGGGCACGAACCTCGTCGATATCAACCGCTGGATGATAGCGCAGTCCGCCCTTGTAAGGACCCAGCGCGTTGTTGTGCTGAACCCGGTATCCGGTAAACATCTCCACCCGGCCGTCGTCCATCTTGACCGGGAAGTTGACGATCACCTCGTTGGTTGTCCTGGACAGAATCTTGCGGATTTCCGGGTTGAGGTTCATCAGATCGGCAGCCTTATCGAACTGCCTTGTTACATTGTCGTAGACGCTTGGTTTGCTCATGTCACCAAATCTCTTTTTTTGCGTTTCTTACGGCTGCCGCAAGTTGAAGGGCGGAAGCCGCGTACATCATTCGATTAATGTCGCTTAACGATATTCGTCACAATGCCACACACCGCCGGGAGGCTTGGGAAATACGCAGTGGTGACGGTTTTCGCAGTTGCGGCACAGCCCCTTGAACCGGGTCTCTTCAGTTTTCGCCTCGGGCTTAAGCCTGGGTGTGACCTTTGTTTTGGGACCCTCGATTCCCTCGAACTCGTCGCAGTGCATTATCGGACGATCCGCAGACCGGGGGAAAACGCAGTGCCTGGCGTTCTTACAGGTGGAGCAAAGCCCCTTGTAGGCAACCTTTGTCTCCTTTTCGGTTCTCGTAATAGTCGATGTTTTCATCTCTCCAGATGTCTCCATGACATCCTCCTTGTTTTATAACTTCATTTCACCTTTTTTTAAAGAAGCCGTTGTTGTCAGCGACTCTATTTCCTTAATAAGCAATACCCGTGCCAGGTGATATGGATTCAAGACCAGTCTGTTATGAGGAATTAAGCCTCGCAAATCTGTGACTTAAGAATAATTCCGGATCATCTAAAGAAAGGGGGTGTTACTCGATTTACGTATCATCCGGGTATAAATTCCCCACAGGAGAGAAACACCCCGGCCTGACAATATGTAATCGAGGATTACTGTGAAGTACCGGATTCTTCCAACCTTTTAAGCTTCTCCCTCAGGGTCTTCCGGTCGATACCCAGTATCCTGGCCGTTCTTGTCTTGTTCCCGTCGACACTCGCAAGTACGTTGGTTATGTACTCGGCTTCGACCTGAGCAAGGGTTCTATCCAGACCCTCACCCTTTGGCGGTTGAAAGCGCATGAGCGAGGGCAGATCCTTTACCTCCACCGTATCTCTCTCGACCATAACCACCAGCCTCTGAACAACGTTCTCCAGCTCCCTCACGTTGCCGGGCCAGTGGTACCCCTTGAGCACCGACAGCGCTTCGTCTGAAAACACGGGGCACTGCTTATCCAGTTCTTCGGCGTATTTACAGGCAAAATGACTGATTAGCATGAGGATATCGTCGTTTCTGTCGCGCAGCGGGGGCAGATCGATGGTTATTACATTGAGTCTGTAGTAGAGATCTTCGCGGAAACCCTGCTTGCGGATAAGGCTCTGCAGGTCCTTGTTGCTGGCCGCGACTATTCTCACGTCCACCTTTTCCGGTTTGCGCGAGCCCACCATGAATACCTCCTTGTCCTGCAGTACCCTCAGAAGCTTAACCTGCATGGCCGGGCTGGTTTCGGATATCTCGTCGAGGAAGATGGTACCGCCGTCAGCGGTCTGGAAGAAACCTGCCCTGGTGGTGGCGGCGCCGGTGAACGCGCCCTTAACGTAGCCGAACAGCTCCGACTCGAGCAGTTCTTGTGGTATTCCCCCGCAGTTGACCGGTATGAACGGGGATGACGCTCGAGGGCCGGAGTAATGGATTGCCCGGGCTACCAGTTCCTTTCCGGTGCCCGATTCTCCGGTAATTAGTACGGTTGCCGGGGTTGATGCCGCCTTGTCTATAGCCTTGAAAACCTCCTGCATCACCCGGGAGGAACCGATTATCCCGTGAGGTGAGGATACGTCATCAGATTTTGACTGCACGGCCCTCCTCGTGCGCAGCTTATCGAGGACCTTGCGAACCGCCAGGAAAAGCTCCTCGTCGGTAAACGGCTTGGACAGATACTCCTCGGCCCCAAGCTTAACCGCCTGGACCGCGCCTTCAACCGATGCGTACCCCGTGATCATCATCACCTCGGTATCGGCGAGGTTTTCCTTAACATAGCGCACCAGGTCCATACCGCTTGCCCCCGGCATCTTGAGGTCGGTGATAACCAGATCGACCACGGTATCGGCAAGCAGTCTCAACGCGCCGGGTACGTCCTGGGCTGTATGAACCTGATACCCTTTAGAGGCCAGGTTGCGCTCGAGAACCTCCAGGGTGTCGACTGCATCATCTACAACCAGGATACGCTGTTTCTCAGGTGGTGGTGTCATAACTACTCTCCTTTGCGGGCGAACCGGTTAAGGGAAGTTTTACCGTAAATATCGAACCCTTCCCGATCATGGTTTTTATCTTTATCTCTCCCCCATGAGAGGTTACAATCCCGTGCACTACAGGCAATCCAAGACCGGTTCCGTGCCCGACCTCCTTGGTGGTGTAGAACGGCACGAATATCTGCCTGCGTACCTCCTCGCTCATTCCATCACCTGTATCCTCAACAATTAAATAGACCGATTCGTTTTCCGCCCGTGTTGTTATAGTAAGCCTATCACCGGACGAGGAAGCCTGCAGGGCATTTACCACCAGGTTCACCAAAACCTGATGAAGCTGACCGGGATCGGCCGTAATCTCAGGCAGTCCTTCGGCAAGATCGCGTACAAGTTCGACACCCTCCTTTTCACACCGGCTTTCCAGAAAATAGAGACCTTCTTCAACTATCCGGTTGAGACTGACCAGGCTTTTACGGGTAGGCATCTGACGGGCGAATATCAACAGTTTCTTGACCACCTCCCGGGCGTGGATAGCCGCGTGTTCTATCTTTGCGATATCCTTGCGGGCTTGAGCGGGCAGGTTCTCGGTCTTTAAGGCCAGTTGAGAAAAGCCCAGTATTGCACCCAGGGGTTCGTTCAGCTCGTGGGCAACACCTGCACCCAGCTGTCCAAGGGTTGCCAGCCGGTCTGCATGCCTGAGCTGTTCCTGAAGACGGTCTTTTTCCTTCTCCCATTGCCTGCGCTTAACGATCAACCCCACGTAACCGGCCACTGCATCCAGCAAACTCTGTTCTTCCGCGATAAATAACTCGAGTTCGAGTTCGGGTTTATCCTCCGAGTAAAATACCTCAACCCCACCCCTGGTTTCCCCATCGATTTCTATGTCGGCAGTCAGGCGGTAACACGTCTCAACAGACTCCGGCGGACTGCAGTACTGTTTGTCATCCAGTGTGATTCGAGACGAGGCGATATCAGGATATCGCATTGCAGGCGGGAGGAGATCGGCTATGCCCTGAAGGATCTTCCTGATGGTTATCCCCGGCACCTCCACAAGCTGAGCTATCCCGTAAACGCAGGAGAGTTCCTTAACCCGTTCGCGCAGATCAGCCTGGGCTCGCCGTCCGGCGATAGCTATCCCCAGGGTTTGCACAACCCCCTCGTAGAATTCTATCTCCTTGGCCGAAAAAAAGTTCCTGTTCTTGCTTTTCAATATCATCAAACCGGTGTTTTGATCATCGATAACGAAGGGAATCATGGCCAGAGAATTAAAAAACCCGTTTTTTCTAAAATCCTCAGAGAGGTTAAGTTCTGATTGAATACCTTGGATATTATCTGCATCACCTGTCCAGAAGCTGCCGGCTTCGGTAAAGTTGGAGGATGATCGGTCGAATCCACCGCCCAGCAGCAGCCTGCACGTTTGTTCGATGCCCGAGGTGCCGGGAAGGCAGGGAATGGGCATACCCCGCTTGTCCTGAACATAATCCAGCCTTTTAAACCAGAAGGTTTCTGCAGGCTTCATCTTGGCGTCCCAAAGGTAGTGAAGTTTGCCGTCGGTTATGCGCAACTCGATCTCATCGCAATCTGAAAACTCTATCAACATCTTGGATATCTCCCTTTGGAACTCTATTCTGGAAACACCACGGTTGGCCAGTTGCAGTATGCCGCGTGAAAGCTCCAAAAATCCCTTCAATAT